>JADFXY010000193.1:0-8678 GCA_015233355.1 Deltaproteobacteria bacterium
GCTCCTCAAACCGGAACACTAGCAATACAATCCAATGTTGCGGCAAATTTTACCATGGTTGGCCCTTCGGGAACTCTTCAGGCCATTGGCGTAACGACAATTTCTAAAACAAATCTTCCAATTGGCGTCATTAAACCGCATGACCCGGAGTTGCCTGTTATATACCTTCAAAATATTTTGAAGTTGTGGGATTTCTATGGCCATCGCCCGACTCCCTTCTGTTTGGGCAGACGAAATGCCAAAGCAATTTCGAACTGAACCTAGGCCACTAAATTGATACGGTTACCCACTCTTCGCTCGTTCAAAGCCTTGTTCCGGGCTTCTTGCTCTTGATTATCTCTCTCGGTGCGCGTTCGTTGTTGCGCCGTCGTCTGGGCAGATTGTTCTTCCGTTTTACTTACGGCCTGCTCTTGCTGCGTTTTTTGCCGTTCAAAAGAGACTTTCTGCTGCTGGTCTTGTTTTCTGGCTGAATCATCCTGAGCGGTGATTCGGTCCTTTTCCGTCCTATCTCGATCCGCCTGGGCTTGAATCTTTTTTTGATTCAAATTGGCCTGGGTCAGTGAGGTAGGAGGGGTTGGATTGGTCGCATTTACATTTATTGTTGGCATGGCCCGACTCCTTCTGCCGTAGCCGGCATAGAAAAGGTTTCTCTTCCCCTAAGGCCAAAAAAACTTTGCCGGGGTATCACCTTCCATGGAATCGTTCAATAGTCTTCCCTGACCATTGGATCAGTGTTGGGCCAACCTTAATCCAGGTATTTGTAACTATTTTAAAACACGGTATCCTTCTGTGTCAAGTGAAATACCGTTGTGTATGTTGTCCCACTCACTATATCGGCAGCCGGAAAGAAAACTTAAACTATTTTTGAGCCTCCGGCAAAATTAATCTGCATGATTCAAAATTAGTATAGTGGTCTCAATTATAGTGACTTTGCCTGAGTGTGGCAGCCCGTTAGAACAGGCACCGATACAACGTAACAACCTTCCCGATCACGTTCTATAATGACACTAAATTGTCTGTTCATATCGGATAAATCTGGAAAGGAAAGCCTGGAGTTGATCCTGAATTGTCTCGGCCTTTAACCATGCCCCAGGCTGTCCGGGACAAACCAAATTAAACTCTTTAAATATGTTGAGTCACCCGGCCTGTATAGTATCGCCAACCAGGGTTAATCCTCCGGCAACCCGCCCGCATCCAACTCCGACCGCCCAAGCCAGTAGCAGGCTAACGGCGCAGGAATCTTGAGCACGGCGATTTCTCCTCCCGCTATCTGCAAGACACCGAAGTCAG
The DNA here is from genome assembly GCA_015233355.1 of Deltaproteobacteria bacterium. Classification (GTDB taxonomy): domain Bacteria; phylum Desulfobacterota; class JADFXK01; order JADFXK01; family JADFXK01; genus JADFXK01. Next base: position 1,291 of record JADFXY010000193.1, read on the forward strand.
CGGCATCCTTGGTGATGACATAGGCTTGGTTAACCCCGCGTTCCTTGCAAAATTGAATCAGGCCCTTCAGCTCGCTGCTGCCGACGTTGTGGCCCCGGTACTTCACCTCAAACGGGACCAGTCTTCCGCCGATGTCGGCTATGATGTCCACCTCCAGGTCCTTCTTGGGATCACGCCAGTAGGAGAATGAAATGCTCCGCTGGTAGTAGCGCGTGAAAATATGTTTGAAGAAGGCCGTCTCCACCGCCTGTCCCAGCATGGCGGCATCCTCCAGCAGCCCTTTCCCCTTCAGAAGGACACCGGGGGCGATGGCCGCGTCGGCCAGATAGACCTTGGGCCTGGCGCGTAGGATCACCTTGCCGTAACCAAACGGAAGCAGCCGGTAGATCAGGTGCGTCGCCTCCAGCAAAGCAATGAAGTTGACCGCTGTCGCCTTCTTCACTTCCAGGCTTTTGCACAGGGTCTGCATGTCCAGCAGACCTCCGTCGTGCAGACAGAGATACAGGAAGGTCTGTTCCAGTTCCAGCACCCGGCGCACACCGAACAGCGCCGTCATATCCCGCTTCAACACCTTGTCCACGATGTCTTCGCGCAGTAGCTTCTGGGCCATCGTGATGCTGCTGACAAGGGCGCTCTGGGGGAATCCGCCCCGCAGCAGGTATTCATGGAACAGTCCGGTCAAGGGTCTGGCATCTTCGCCGATGCGGGCGAACCAGGTTGGTGACTGCCCAAACAGGCCGGCCAGCGATGCAACCTCCGGGAGTTGCGGCATGGGATCGTTACGTATCTGAAGGTACTCATAAAAGGAAAGCGTTGCCAGCCGGATGGTGTGCCAGCGGCCGACACCGGACTCCAGCCCCTCTGTCTCCAGCGGCGTGGCTGAGCCGGTGACAGCGATGCGACGTCGTTTTTCGAAGTCCACTTGATGTTTCAGCCAGACTTGCCAGTCCTTGGTGGCCTGGATCTCGTCGAGAAAAAGGTATTCTATTCCTTCTCGTGCCGGTTCAAATTCGCGCCAGAGCCGGATCAGGCCGTCCAGTCCTATCAGCTTGAGCAGCGGGTGGTCGAAGGTGGCGTAGAGGATGTTGGAGGAGGGAACTCCTTGATTGAGCAGTGCCTCGATGGCCTGGAGCAGCAGCGTAGTTTTGCCGACCTGCCGCGCCCCGGAGAGCAGTAACGCCCGTCCTGCCGGAGGCTCCCAGAGCCAGTAGCCGACCTCCCGGAACGCTGCTCTTTGCCAGGTGGGCAAGTCTTGGAAGCGGCCGCCCGACCACCAGGGATTGTATTGTCGCAGGACGGCTATCAGGTCTGCGTTGGAGGCAATCACAGTCTTTTTTTCCTAAAATTGGAGTTTAAGATAAGTATACTTTCCTTATTTATGGTGATTAAGCATATTTTGATGCAAATCCGGCCTTAGCCAGTGCCGCAACCAGGGTTTTGCCCGTCAAGGCCGGGAACGTTGTCATACTGCGACACTCACTTGCTGGACTCCAATAAAGTCGAGGGGCTCCACCTGGTTACCTTCAACCTCCAGGCAAAGCTCAATGGCCTCTCTTATACGCACGACAAGCTCATCAAGTGACGTTGCCTGAGTATGGCAGCCCTTTATAGCAGGAACCGATGCAACCTAATAGCCTTCCCGATCACGTTCTATAATTACGCTAAATTGTTTATTCATATCCAATACCTCAGGGGGCTGCCCATTCTTGGTCGGCTGGCCGCATTATTGGTCTTGACCTTCTCTCTGCTTTTAATCAGGAGCATACAGGGCATAGAGCCGCTTCAGCCGGGTCGGGATATCCCATTTTTTGATCAGGGAGACGGCCACAGGCGGAACTAGATCTTCCCAGGGTCCTCCCGAGGCGATCATCTTCCGAACATGGCCGGCCGTAATGCCTTTTTGTTCCACCGATCTTTGCCAAAGCACTTCTGTTTTCAATCTATTATCACGAAAATATGAGAGTTTCTTGAGGCCCCATTGATCATATATGGTTAAATAGAATGTCGCCTCGATCGGCACATAATATTGATAAAGCTCCGGCATGTTAATCGGAAAGGGAACGATGGAGAATTGCGTCTCATTGAGGCTGGCATGGATCAAAACCGACCTGATCATGGTGTAGCGTTCAAAGTAGGTCAGCGGATTGGCTAGCGGGGTGCTTCGTTGTGGATCTGAGTCGTCCTCTCTAGTCAGACTCGGATCCGGGTTGGTGATGCCGACGACCAGATGTTCGCATCGGGACTTTCCGGCCATCAAGTATTTCATATGGTCATTATGTAGTATCTGAAATCTACCATGAATTACACCTGTAGTCACCACCTGACAATCCTCCCTGGAAAATGGGTCGGCGCCCAGCATTCGATTAAAATGACCGGACTTCACGACCGAGGTTGATCCGAGGCCTGGACCAGCCGTTTCAGGACCACCATATTTGGGTGAATGGCCAGGTAGATTAGGGCGATAAGCGGAGCTGCCGGAAGAATTACGCTGACCAGGGCGCATGAGATGGTCACACTCATTCTGGTCCCCTTGCTGGCCAGGGTCGGACGGCCCAGGTCCAGGCCTAATTCATTGGCCCTGGCGCTGGAATAGCTGATCAAGTTGCTCCCGATGAGAGCCAACGCCCCGATTATCAAAACCACCCACCGCGGAATGGGCGGAGGCAATTTCACCATGTAAATAAACATGCCGAAAACCATCGCTCCATCGGTATATCGATCAAGGACCGAGTCCAGAAAGGCGCCCTGCCTGGTTTGCCGCCCGGACAATCTGGCTAATTGGCCGTCTACCCCGTCGAGTACCTGTGATAAAGCGCCCAGCAGCCCCGCGGTTCCTCCATGCCCCATGGCAAAAACAAGCCCCGCGGTCATGCCCAGTATTGTGGAGAAAATCGTGACCATACCAGGGGTAAGCCAGGCCGTATCAACCAGCCTGATAGTAATGGGGGCGGACAGGTTGAGTTTAATCCATTTTAGAATGAACCGGTCCGTCGGCTTGGTCATCCGAGAGTCGCGATCGGATGTTTCGTTGGTCATATCTCATCTCCTTGGATTAATGAGCCAAAAAACTCCTCAGATGACTTTATGGCCCAAGGTTACAGGATATCCGCGGTTATTTCTCGTCCAGCACCTGCCGGATCAACTCGGCCAGCTCACGTTTGGAAAAAGGTTTGACTATGATCTGGCAGATGCCGGCAAGTTTTGCTTTTTCAACCAGTTGGGGTTCATCAAATCCAATGCAGAGGATAACCGGTATCTCGGGCCGAAATGCAAAGACCCTTTTGGCCAATTCGATCCCAACCAGTTTAGGCATGGTCTGATCGGTTATGATCAAATCAAACCGACCAGGTTTGGCGCAAAAGATCTCTAGAGCTTCAATCGGGTCGGTCATCGCCGTGACCAGATAGCCTAAATTTTCAAGCAGGTCTTTGGCCATATCGGCCACCATCGATTCATCGTCAATGAATAGAATGGGCTCGTGGCCCGTGGGAATCTGCCCGGTAACGGGTGTTTCTTCCGGACGGGAGCCGGCCATTTTGGGAAAGTAAAGGTGAAAAGTCGATCCTTTTCCCGGCTCGCTGAAAACATCTATGCCGCCGTCGTGGCTTTTGACGATCCCATGGACGACGGAAAGACCCATGCCCGTTCCTTCGCCCTGATCCTTAGTGGTAAAAAAAGGCTCAAAAATTCTGTCCCTGACCTCCTGAGTCATGCCGGAGCCGGTGTCGCCTATGCTCAGTTCCACATAATGGCCCGGTTTCAGGCTTAAGCCTTGACTCATTTTACCCTCTTCCATGATCAAATCCGAGATCTCAACCGAGAGTATCCCTCCATCTGCATCCATGGCATGGGCGGCATTGGTGGCCAGATTCATGATCACCTGATGAATCTGAGTAGGATCAGCCAGGATAAAGCCGGTGTCGGAACTGATGTCCAACTTAATTTCGATAGTGCTGGGAATGGAGGCACGGACCAGCTTCAAGGCTTCTTTGACTACAGTGGCGATTTCTACGGAGCGACGTTTTTTTTCATCTTGCCGGCTAAACATAAGTATTTGATTGACCAATTCTTTAGCCCGATGACTGGCCTCCATCACCCGGGTCAACCATCTGTGGGATCGGGAGGTGTCGACCGCCTCATTTAGGGCCATCTCGGAATAACCGATAATGGCGGCCAGGATATTGTTGAAATCATGGGCGATCCCTCCAGCCAGGGTCCCGATGGCTTGTATTTTTTGGGCCTGGCGGAGTTGCCCTTCGAGTTTCTCCTGCTCCATCTCCAGTTGCTTTTGGGCATTGATGTCCCTCAGGAAACTCAGTACCGCCGGCCTGGCTTCCCAGGTGATGGGCACGGCGGTTATTTCAGCCCACACTGGGTGCCCTGATTGATGTAACAATCTGATCGGGTACCGGTTGCCGGCCGCCTCTTTAGTCTTAGGCTCCAGGAAAATTGATCTGACCAAAGGGAGATCGTCGGAATGGACCAGGTCGAAAAAGGGCTTCTGATTCAACTCGCCCGGAGAATATCCGGTAATATCGATGCCGCGGGGATTGACGAACTTGATCACCCCGGCCTGAAAGACAAAGATTCCGTCACTGGCATTTTCGACAATTAGTCTATTTTCTTCTTCTGATTCCCGTAAAGATTCCTCAGTCCGTTTAAGCTCGGAAATATCGGTGACGACTGTAATCAGGCAGTCTTCCCCGTCAAAACGAATCGGTTTGGCCGAGAGCAAGGTGTATTTGCTGATGCCGTCTTTTGTTCGGTACTTGAGTTCAAAGCCGGACACTTCCCCCAAATCCTTGAGGATGGAGATAAAGCGTTGGCGGTCTCCCGGATTGACGAATATATCCAGATCAAACGGCGTTTTACCGATTATTTCTTCCTTTTTGTAACCAGCCTGCCGAAGGAATCCTTCATTAACCTGAATGTAGCGACCATCATTGATTCGGGTAATAGTCAGGGAACTGGGGTTGGCATGGAAAGTGCTCCAGTAGCGCTCATCCCGCTCTTGCAGGGCTTCCTCTACCCGCTGACGCTCGGACATCTCATGTCTTAACAGTTCGTAAGTCTTGTGAAGTTCGGTGATTTTTCCTTCGTATCGTCTTTCTAAATCCTTATATGCCCGGCGGAGCGATTTCTCATACAGCCGCCGGTCGGTGATATCGATTCCAACGGCAAAGAAAAAATTAAGCTCCCCGTCATTTTTATACACCGACCTGCCGTGCCATTCGACCAGGAGTTCGCGTCCGTCCTTAGTCATCACCGGATGTTCATTTAAAATGCCGGTTTTGGACAGGGCGGCTTGTTTAAAGATATTTGCGGTCCTGGTTCGATCATGCTCCGGGACAAAACTGTTGACGTAGTCTAAGCCGATGACTTCATCACAACTATACCCCAGGGTCGTCAGCATCATTTCATTCATAAAAAGGACAGTGCCATCAGGAGCAACGGCGATGAATAAGACCGGTGACGATTGAATGAGACTGTCGTTAAACTCGGTTTCGATCCGCAACGCTTGCTCTGATCTCCGGCATCTGGCCTCCAAGGCCTCAATCAGGGTATCCTTCCTAAGACGGAGTTCGGCCAACTCCGCGATGAGTTGGTCCTTTGATTTGTTATTTTCAGCCATAAGGATCACCTGGTTAAGTTCTGGGTTGTGGGTTGCCGGCGGAACTGCCGGGTAAAACAAAACTAAAGACGCGTCCCTGGTCGGGAACGGATTCGGCCCAGATCCGACCTCTATAAAATGGTCTATTCGGTCACGATCAGCCGTCATGGAAGGCAGGTCTTCACTCACCACCATGCTTAGTTTCAAATCAGGCCGGGCCAGGAACTGCCCTGTAACGCCTGGACAGCCTGATTAACAAAACCGGCTACGGAAAAGGTCGAATCCCGCCATACTACCCTTCCCGATTCTATTTTGGCCAGGTCGAGCACGTCATTGATCAACCGAGTCAGACGCTCTCCCTCCCGGACGATGATCTCCAAATTCTGTGCAATTGTGTTTGCTTTCCGCTCGGTTTTAGCCTCACCTTTGGCCATGGGAAAAAAAGTTTAAGAAATCCTTTCGGATAAGTTTTGTGAAGCCCAATATTGACGTCAGGGGGGTCCGCCTAAGGGCGTCCTCGGCCGGCTTGCGCACGGTAATGTCGGTAATCACAGCAAAAGACCCCTTGAATCGGCCTTCGTCATCGTGGACGGCATGGGCGAGATAATGGTGGATATCCGGAGATCATTTCTTCTGGTCCAGGTAATTTCAAAAGAGCCAACCTCACGACGGTCTCCCCCAGCCATCCTTTCCTCATATATTATTCGGTTGGTTTGGTCAAGAAAGATAGTCATGGGCCGGCCGGTCATCTCCGCCCGGTAATACCCAAACATTTCACTGAATCGCTCATTGACATAGGTGATCGCTCCGGTTTCATCAAGCGCCACCAAACCATCATTCATGGTTTCGATCAGGAGGCGATGCCTTTCTTCACTTTTCTTTCAAGATTCCTCGGCCGGTTTTCGTTCGGTGATATCCCTGAGCATGATAAGCTTACCCAGCACCAGGTTTGACTCCCGGACGATAAACTGAGATAAAAGTAAATACCTCGTGCCACATCAAGCCCTGAAAAAAAAGGTAAGCCCAGTTTATTGAGATATTTCATTTTTGGGCGTAGATATAGGTCCAGGTAAAAAATTCTATTACAAAAATTACTAATGGAATGAGTAAATAGAAGCCGGCCATAATCTTTCCTGGTGGATTAAAACTCTGACAAAAGCATCACCATAGAGGACCACGGGAGAAAAACAGAGAAGACGCTACGGGCTGGGAGAAAATAAATGGAGGACAAAAGAAAAACTCTGCGCCTTATCTTGCTTCTTCCGAGTCCTCTGAGGCTTTCTCTTTCCAGAAAGCGGCACTGGGCCCCAGCCTCTATTTCTTATCATAGCGAAATTTCTTGTCAAGCGCAATATCATTGTCTGACGGGGGCGGGCCGCTCCCAATTTTTTGCGCCATTTTGCAGGATGTTCGGTCGAATTAATTGTGTTCTACCAACAATGCCGCGGGCTAAGATTTTCAAACGACCGCCCTGGTTGCCGGCGCCGATAAGCTTGTGTCTGTCTTCGATGTATGGTATCATAGGAAGCAATAATGTCGGCCCGGACGTTGCTTGTTGCTGGGTGCTCGTTGCCGGGCAATGTCATTGATTTAAGAGTGCGACAAACGAGCTAAATCTTCTAAAATAGCCAATTCCAAACAAGCCCCGGAGGGGCGCTCTAGGTTAGCCCAGGGAAACGCCCTGGGAAATCCGAATGGTTACGTATCAGCAAGATGCTCAGGAGGTCGGCCAACTCCAAAGTCATTTCCTTTGAATGGGATATCCGGCTACGGCTGA
>JADFXY010000194.1:0-8650 GCA_015233355.1 Deltaproteobacteria bacterium
CAATATCAAACGGACGGCCAAACAACTGGGCTACGAGATCACCCTAACTCCGATGGCACCGCCGTCGGCCTCCCCGGAACTGTGTACCCCCTTGGCGACCTGTGCCGGGTAGTTTCTTAGGAGAAACAATAGCTTTCAGAAGAGCCACTTATGACCGTGTCAGTATAACCAATGCCCTGAGAGGCGGACTAGATACTTTGATATGACGGCAAAAATCAGCATTTCTAAAGATGAATTCAATCTATTGCGAGGTTACATCCAAGAACAATGCGGCATCTTGGTCGGAGATGAGAAGCTCTATTTGATCGAGAACAACTTGTCCCAACTCGTTGTGGAATCAGGATGTGCCAGCTTCAGGGATTTTTATTTCAAGGCCAAGAATGATCGCCGGAGCGGACTTCGAGATAAAATTGTCGATGCCATGACCAATAATGAAACCTTGTGGTTTCGTGACGGTGTCCCTTGGGCTGTCTTTGAGGAAGCCATCCTTCCGGTCATGGCCGATTGGCTGAGGACGAAGAAGAAGCCCCGGATACGGCTCTGGTCTTGTGCCTGCTCGACGGGTCAGGAACCATATTCGGTCGCCATGGTCATTGACCGTTTCTGCAAATCTTACCAGGGAAAAGGTGTCGACAAATTTCAGTTCGAGATTGTCGGAACCGATATCTCTCCCACCGTGCTGTTTAAAGCTATTTCCGGCCGATATGACTCCTTGGCGGTATCCCGCGGGTTGACCCCGGAGATAAAGCAAAAATATTTCACCGAGGATGGTCAGAGTTGGATCCTGAACGAGGACATTCGGCGGATGGTTACATTTAAGCAATTTAATTTACAAGATAATTTCATCAGCCTGGGAAAGTTTAATCTCGTCTTTTGCCGGAACGTGGCCATTTATTTTTCCACCGAGTTTAAGAAACAGCTCTTTGCCAAGATAGCCAATACCCTGAAACCGGACGGATTTTTTATGGTGGGTTCCTCTGAATCGCTCCGGGGTTACTCTGAAGATTTTGTTTCAAAAGATCACAAACGAGGGATCTATTACCAGGTGAAGCCCTAAGGGCGTTTGCACCTTAGATTAGGCCGGTCCCGTGTTCAGTTTTTTTAGACGGCCGGATTTATTTTAACCGCGACAATCGCGCCAGGGGAAGAGAGGGCACAACGGATCATGAGCCGCAAGAAGCTCATTTTTGACCGGTTGGATCAAATTCAGGATATGCCGACGTTGCCGGAAATCGTCATGAAGGTGGAACGAATGGCCCGGGACAGTGAGACGTCGGTGAGAGACCTGGCTGCAGTCATGGCTCACGACCAGGCCATGAGTATCCGCGTGCTCAAAGCGGCCAATTCCAGTGCCTACGGGGCCAGATCACCCATTACTTCGGTAGAGGTAGCCATTTCTCGGATTGGGATGCAGGAAGTCCGGAATATCGCCATGTCGCTCTCCACCATCACCGTGTTTAAAGGCCTCGGCCATGGCGTAGACTACAAGAAATTCTGGCGGCACGTGTTGTCCGTAGCCATGGCGGCTGAGGCGGCCCTAAAGTTTATCAAGACGGGTCGAACCGGCGCAGATCAAGAGAGTGACTTTTTTGTCGCCGGATTATTTCATGATTTGGGCATCCTGGTGATGGATCAGTATTTTCAGCAGGACTTCCAGAAAATTATCAAAGTGGTTAAAAGCAAAAACCTGGCTTTGGATGAAGTGGAAAGGAAGCTCTTAGGTACCGATCACGGCGAGATAGGGGCCTATTTTGTCCGGAAATGGAATTTGCCGCCGCATGTGGCCGAAGCAGTCTGCTACCACCATCAGCCCGACGCAGCCGATGAATCCGCTAAGTTTATCAGTCAAGTCATCCATCTGGCTAATTTTGCCTGCTCCAACCAGGGCATCGACAGCGGGATTACGCCGCCGCCCTATCACATGAGTCAAGGCGCCTGGTATGATCTGGGGCTGGAGGTGGAAGACATTCCGGCTATTATTCATGAGGTTGAGGCTAAGGCGGCCAAATCCGAAGTCCTGCTGGCCCTGGCCTAACCTGGCGGCGGCAGGTACGGGTAGGAGACACGTCCGGGTAAACGAGGGCAAGGTGTTGTCGGCTCCTGGAGGGAGCCACAGGCTCAATCAATCGGTCCCCCCAGGAAACATCGTCGGCTATTGATGGGCTTCGTGCTCGATCGGCGCGCCCATCTCGGCAAAAGTGAAGTTATAGAACACATTGTGGCCGTTGTAGTCCAAGACCCGCAGGTCATCGGTCTGCTTCACGTCTTTCATGATTACGTCAAACCCCTGGCCGTATTTCTTGCGGCAAAGATCCTCGGACACCTCAAAGGCAAGGAACTTCTTAATGCCTTTCGTGTTCATTTTTTCGAGGAACTTGGGGTCTTCGAAGGACGAAAAGGTGGTTAAGATCAGGATGGGGCCGGTACCGGTGAAGATAACTCCTGCTTTCATACTAACCTCCTGTTCTTTAGAGTGATGAGAGGATGTCGAAAGCTCCATTTTTCAAACCGCGACCGAACTGGCAATGGAGCCGGTTACATCAATCGGTGGAACTAAAGGACGCTCGAGGCAACCCGGTTAGTTTCAACTCCAGAAATGGGTTAACCGGCTAAGAGATGGTTGGGAAGGTCATCCTCCTTTCATAATTAAGCTGGGGCCCCCACAATATCCCGCCCCCGGATTGATCGGGATTGATCGGCCTCAACGGTCGGTCGGGAGCCAACATATCATGGTCGAGGGATTCTCTTCATCTCAACCACAAATATTATATCACAATGCGCTACCATGGCAATAGTTTTCTTGAGTTCAGTCAGGTTCCATCCACAACTTAGCGATACGTTTAGCATTGATTTCGGACATTGATTCGGGTCCGCAAACTTATGATATATTTCTCGTAATTGTTGGCTTTATCTGATAATATACATAATATATAACTGTCATGGCCATCCAACGGGAATCCGCACGGTACGTTTTCTTTGTCGATTCGGCACATCAGAACCCAATTAATTATCTTTGAAAAATGTACCGGTCACTGCCAAATGACCTGCCATATCTTCGGGCCGGAGAACCGGCCATGCCGGGCGAGACCATTATGACCAGGGTTGAATCTATGGAAAATACAACTCAAGCTATCAATCATCCAGCCAAAAATAATACCAAAATCAAGCGGGTTATGCTGCTCCTGATCGTCGTCGTGGTGAGCTTGGCCGGGATCTGGTATTATTTATGGATCCGAAATCGGGTCAGCACCGACGATGCCTTTATCACCGGTCACATTCATCAGGTCAGCTCCCGAGTCCCCGGCTTTATTGACCAGGTGCTGGTGGCGGATAATGAACGGGTCCGGCAGGGGCAGGTGCTGATCAAACTAGATGACCGCGATTACCGGGTGGCCGTAGAGGCGGCGGAAGCGGCCCTGGAGGAAGCCGGAGCCAACTGGGCTTCGGCCCGGATTTCGGTGCCTCTGACCCTGACTCAGACCGAGGCCAAAGTCGGGGGGGCCAGGGCGGGGGAACAGGCCTTGATCAAGTCTCTTAGAGAACTCGACGAGAGCATCAAGTCGGCCCACCACCAATCTGATCGCGCCAAGGCTATCTACAACCAGGCCAAGCTTGACTATGACCGCATGTCTTCCCTGTACAAGAAGCAGGTGGTCCCTAAAAGACAATGGGATGAGGCTGAAAGCCAGTATCGGGCGGCGGACGCGGCCATGAAATCGGCCCAGGCCCAAGAAGAAGCCATGACCAGGAAGATCATGACCATTAAAGAAGAGATCCACCAGGCCCGGGCCCAGGTCGATCTGGCCGGCACAGGTAAGACTGAAGCAGAAGGACGAGTCCAGACAGCTAAGGCCCTGGAAGCCAAGACCAAGGGGGCTGAAGCCGCGCTGGAACAAGCCCGGCTGAATCTGGGCTACACTGAAATCAAGGCCCCGGCCGATGGCTTTATTACTCAAAAGTCCGCGGAAGTGGGGAATATGATCAAGGCCGGCCAACCGTTGCTGGCGATTGTCCCGTTGCATAATATCTGGGTGGTGGCCAATTACAAAGAAACGCAGCTAGCCGGGGTGAAGGTGGGGCAAAAGGTCATCCTGGAAGTGGATGGTCGGCCGGAAATAACTCTAAACGGCAAGGTGGATTCAATTATGGCCGGGACCGGGGCGGCATTTTCCCTCTTCCCCCCGGAAAACGCCACCGGCAACTACGTCAAGATCGTTCAGCGGGTCCCGGTTAAGATCATATTCGATCCTAAGCCGGACGAGGTTACGGCGCTTCGGGTGGGCATGTCGGTTGTCCCGACCATTTTGACCGGCTCGAAGAATTAGAGTCAATCAAAACTAATATTCTGTTTTTCCTTGAAATGCTGGAATTCAGCTTTACCGTTTCAGGCCAAGCGTGAAAGCTTAAGATTCCTCACATTCGTTCGGAATGACAAAGTGAGAAATATTCTCAATTGAACATGACAACCCCAATTCCACTCTACCCCCCCAGATCAGTCAACAAATGGCTGATCACAACCACGGTTATGGTCCCGATGTTTATCGAGATTTTGGATACATCGGTGGCCAATGTGGCTTTGGAGCATATCAAAGGGAGTTTGTCCGCCGGGACCGACGAAGTGACCTGGGTGTTGACCTCCTATCTGGTCTCCAATGCCGTGATTATCCCGATGGCGGCCTGGTTGGCCAGATTCTTCGGACGGCGCAACTACCTGATCTTTTCCGTTGTCGCCTTCACCATCAGCTCGTTGTTGTGCGGCATGGCCCCGAACCTGGAGTCACTTATCTTTTTTCGGGTGCTCCAGGGGATTGGCGGCGGTGGGTTGCAGCCGCTGGCCCTGGCCATCTTGTTGGAGACCTTTCCCCATGAGAAGCATGGCCAGGCTATGGCGGTGTTCGGGATGGGAGCCATCATGGGGCCGATCCTGGGGCCGTTGTTAGGCGGATATCTCACCGACACACTTAACTGGCGCTGGATTTTTTATATCAATCTACCCTTTGGGGTCATCGCCTCGTTTATGACCCTGGCCTTTATCCATGATCCGCCTTATTTGAAATTAAAGGCAGGAAAGACCGGGGTGGATTGGCTCGGCATCTCCTTGCTGACCATTGGGCTGGGATGTTTGCAGGTGGTCCTGGACAAAGGGGAACGGGAAGACTGGTTCAATTCCGATTTTATCGTCAGGCTGGCCATTATTGCCGCGGTATCTTTAGCACTGCTAATCTGGGTGGAGCTGCACCGGAAGAACCCGGTGGTAGATCTGCGCGTTTTTAAAGACCGGACCTTCACGGCCGGCAATATGGTCATGTTTTTGGGCTTTTTTGCCTTTTTCGGGAGCATCGTGTTGTTGCCCATGGTCCTCCAGATGCTCCTGGGCTACACCGCCTTCCTGACCGGGTTGGTTCTGGGACCGGGCGGCATGGTCACACTGGTCGTTATGCCTTTGGTCGGGGTGTTGCTAAGGTGGGGAGACGCCCGGATCATCCTGGGGATTGGATTGGCCGGGAATGCCCTGGCTCTCTGGCTCATGGCCCAGTTCAATCTGTACCTGGATTTTCCGGGAGCTGTTTGGCCCCGGATCGTCCAGGGCATGTTTATCGGTTTTTTTTTCGTCCCGGTGATGACCATGTCCATGTCTTACGTGCCTAAAGAAAAAATGGGCAATGCCTCCTCCATCATCAATCTGATGAGGAACCTGGGCGGCAGCTTTGGAGTCGCTTTTGTGACCACCATGCTGTCTCAAAGGACTCAGTTTCACCACCAACACTTGAGCAGCCATCTGACCCCCTATAATCCCGTGTTGCAGTTCTACGTGGATAAGTTTACACCCATGTTCCAGAATCAGGACCAGATGTTTGGCGCTATTTATGATCAGATGCAGCGGCAGGCGGCCATGTTGGCCTTCAACGACGTGTTCATACTTCAAGCGGTCATTTTCGCTGCCCTTATTCCGCTATTGTTTATTGTCAAGAAACCGGTCAAAGGTGGCCCTATGTCGGTGCACTAGCCCCGGATCCGGGCCGGCCCGCGATCAAAAAGGTAATCTTTCCATTTTCGCTGCGCCCTTTCAGCGCTGCTCTTTTTTTATAATAAAGGTATAATGTGATGATGTGCAGATATCATTCAGACCGCGAGGCGTATGTTAAGTGCTATAAGATGGATTTCGGCTATTGCGACGAATGCTTGGATTCTTGTGAGGGATGTGCCGACCCCTCGAACTATTGTCAGTATCGGACTCAATGCGTCATCTGGGAACTCTGCCGAAAAAGTAAAAAGAAGGCATCGCCTGGGAGATAATGCTCTGGCGTAATCATGAGTAAAAACCGGCTCTTGGTTTCCATAGACCCGGCTCCAGGCCTACTAAGGAGTTGTCATGAGCAATCTTCTTGAAAGAATGTCCATAAGTACCCGTCTGATTCTCGTACTCCTGGTCTTGTTCATCTTGTCTGGAACCACTGTTGTTCTTTTGCTCAATCATCGCATCCGGGCAGAAGCATTGCCTGAGGCGGAGGCAACAGCCAGGATTTTGCTTGACCATAACCTGGCCATCCATACTTATTTCTCCCAACAATTAAAACCCGGCCTGTTCAAGTGGTCAGATCCATTTCGTTCCAAGGATTATTTCGAGCCCACCTGGATGTCGTCGACCTATGCCGTCCGACAAATATGTAACTATTTTAAATCATTGGGTACTAATGAGTACTCTTATAAAGAATGCGCCATCAACGCCCGCAGTCCCTTAAATGAAGCCGATGACTTCGAGAAAGGGTTCATCGAGGACCTGAACAAGAACCCGGACCTGACCAGGCGGGCGCTGGTCAGAGAGATCGACGGCAAGCCGTTTTTTGTGCTCTTGCGACGGGGTGAGACCATGGAAGAGTCTTGTCTCCGTTGCCACAGTCAACCTGAGCTGGCTCCTCCCGGGTTATTAACCAGTTATGGCTCCGACAGAAGTTTCCGCCGCCGGTTGGGAGATGTGGTGTCGGCGATTTCCATTCGGGTGCCTTTGGCCGCGGAGTTTTCCAAAGCCGATCGGCTTTCCCTCGAACTAATCATCGGGCTGTTGGTCTTCTTGGTGATTCTACTTATTATGCATTACTGGCTTTATAGGAGATTTCTGCTTAACCCGTTAAGGATAATTCAAAAACAGGCCACGTTGATCTCGAGCAGCAGTAACCATTTGGGGGAACAAATTCCTTTGCCTGCAGGCCGGGAGTTCCATGAGCTGACCAAAGCGTTTAATGAAATGTCCCTCAAGCTTCGGCAACATCATGATTTCCAGGAAAACACCGTGGCCGAGCGAACCGCGGCATTTGTCCAGGCTAATGAAAATCTGCGGATGGAAATCACCGAACGGGAACGCATTGAAGCTGACTTGCGAAATCATTTAAACTTTACTCAAACTTTGATCGATACTATCCCTTTGCCAATTTTTTATAAAGATATTAATGGGATATATGTAGGATGCAACCAGATATTTGAATCTTTTTTAGGAGTGGCCAAAGAGGATATCCTGGGAAAAACCGTTTATGATCTCGCAACCAGGCAACAAGCTGATCTATATCACGACAAGGACAGGCAGCTCTTCGACAAACCGGGAATTCAAATCTATGAGACAACGGTCGGCACTTCCGACGGGCAAAGAAGACAGGTCGTTTTCCACAAGTCGACCTACCTGGGGCAAGACCAAAGTGTGGCCGGCCTGGTGGGAATCATTGTTGATGTCACGGAACCGATGCGAATTCAACAAGAACTGCAGCAACGGGAAATGCTCTTGAAGAGCATGCTGGATGCCTTGCCTGTAGGGGTTTGGATTATTGACGCAGAGGGAACCGTAATCGACGCCAATCCTATGGCCAAACAGATTTGGGGCGGGGCCCGGTATGTGGGGCTGGAAGATTACGGCCAATGCAAAGGATGGTGGCCGGCTACAGGGAAACCGGTTGCGGCTGACGAATGGGCCGGCATCCGGGCCATAACCAGGGGTGAAACCTCGATCAATGAAGAAATAGAGATTGAGTGCCTTGATGGAACTCATAAGATCATTCTCTATTCGGCCATTCCAATTCGAAATCAAGATCAAGAAATCGGCGGGGCGATTATCGTCAACCAGGATGTGACCTGGCTTAAGCAAACGGAAGAGACACTGCGCCGGGCCAATCGAAAACTGAGGGCCTACAGTGCCTGCAATCAAGAGATATTGCGGGCCGCCGATGAATTAACCTTGCTGGCCCAGGTCTGTCGGATTGTCATCGAGGTCGGTGAGTATCCCTTTGCCTGGGCCGGATACGCCGAACAAGATGAAGGCAAGACTGTTAAGCCGGTGGCCTCCGCGGGGAATGATCAAGGATACTTGACTGAATTCAAGGCCGGTTGGGGAACGGAGGAACTCGGTTCCGGCCCGACAGGAACGGCCATCCGCACCTGCCGGCCCGTGGTGGCCAACGACCTAAACACAGACCCAAGTTATGACCCCTGGCGGGCCGAAGCGGTTAGCCGCGGATACAGGTCCTCCATCGCTCTCCCGTTGATGGCCGACGGCCGGGCCTTCGGCGCATTAAGCATATATTCCAGCCAACCTCACGCCTTTAATGATGATGAAATAAAGCTCTTATCAGATTTAATGGATAACATCTCATACGGCATTATG
>JADFXY010000195.1:0-8569 GCA_015233355.1 Deltaproteobacteria bacterium
TTTCGGTGTTTTTGAAATAGATAAGACGCATGTCGCCTTTTATATCGCGGATGTTTCCGGGCACGGTGTCCCGGCCGCCATGGTTACGGTTTTTATTAAACAAACTGTTTACAAACTGGCTCGGGAACGCCTGGCAGATGGTTCGGTCCGATCCAGGTCACCGGTGGAGATGTTAAGTCAATTAAACGGAGAGTTTCGTAAGGAACAGTTCGAATTTGACGGGATAGAACTCTACGTCACCTTGTTTTATGGTCTACTTGATTTCAACGAGATGCGGGTTAGTTGCGCCAACGCCGGTCATGCCCCTTTGCCGAAAATATTGCGTCGAGGCCAGCGGGTGGAAGAGTTTAATCTATCTGGCCATGCCATCGGTTTTTTTGATGACGCTCAGTTTGATCAAACGGAGATTTCTTTCTCTTTAACCGACAGGATATTTCTCTGCACTGATGCCGTGACTGAAGCCAGGGACGGCCGGAGGACTATGTTCGGGAATAACCGCTTGATGGAACAATTAAAAAGACATCATGATTCCTCCTCTGAAACAATACTTGACAATGTTGTCTCGGAATTAAATTTTTTTACCGGCAACTCTGTACTGGAAGATGATCTGTGCCTGTTATTGATATCCCCTTATGGCCCTGAATATATACCTTGAACAGTTGTAATTGTAATATTTGGAGGCGACCCGGTTATCGGTTATTAGTTTCTTGTTGATGGACGCCTTCAACGAATGATCAGTATCGCTTAGCATACTCGTCGAACTCAGGTTAACCTATTCAATGGTCCATAGACGATGAAGATGGAGGAACTTTTATGATCGAAATAAAGCAGCAAGGTGATCAGACCGTATTGACCCCGGACTTTGATATTCTGGCCTCCACTGCCCACGAACTACGGGACGAAGTCTCCCGTTTTCTGAAAGAAGGGCGGACGGCATTTGTCTTGGACCTGAGCAATGTGAACAGTATCGACTCAATAGGTATTGGAAGCATAGTTTCTTGCCTTAAAACAATTACCAGTAACAAAGGAACCTTTCGGGTTGTTTGCCCCAAGCCGGAACTGGTGCAGTTGTTCAAGGTGTTGAAACTGGATCAAACCTTAAATATTGCGTCAAATTAAGTTGCTCATTGGTTTTTGGGGAAGATGATTTACGACCTCGGGTCTTTTCGATGTACAGACTATCCGGCGGGGCTTGGCCTGCGCGTCGTGTGTCAATGGTCAACTGTTAATTATAACCGGACAGCCAAAGGGAATAACTCATGACGACGACTCCTGATAATCTAATTGAAATGGGAAGTCAGAGTGGCTCCTTTTTGGGTCACAGTCCGGCGTCGCTTCCCCAGGATTTAGTCGGGCACATCGAGGCTATTTTAGATTCACAACCTTCAGCGCTGGTGACCGTGGATGCAGTGGGGAAAGTACTTCTGTGGAATAAAGCCGCTACGAAAATCTTTGGAGTGACCAAGGAGCAGGCCTTGGGAAACAATTTGTTTGCCTCCGTACCGGGCATAGCCAAGTATGAGCCGATTTTCCATAATGTCTTAGCTGATGGGAGCGAAGAGGTCAGAAATAAAGAGCCGTACATCTTTCCTGATGGGGCTCCGGGGTTGATCAATATTTTGGCTTACACTCTATCGACTGATCAGACGCCGCGCGTCATCTTTCGTGTTAGGGATGTGTCCCAGGTGTCCAAATTGGAGCACATGGCTATTCAGACGGGAAAAATGGCTTCCTTGGGCGGATTGGCTTCGGGGATGGCTCACGAAATTAATAACCCCCTGGGCGGGATACTTCAAAGTTGTCAATTGATCCAAATGGCTTTGAGCATAGAGAACAAAAAGTCAAAAGAATTGTTGGCCGAACTAGGTTTGCCGGCTGAAGCGGTCAAGCAGTTTTTGACGAAACGCAAGATTTATCATTACCTGGATATTATAGAGAAGAGTGGCTCAAAAGCTGCCTCTATTGTCCGAAATATGTTGAATTTTGCCCAGAAAAAAGAATTGACCCTTAAGTCGGAAACGGTGGACGAGGTCATCGATCAATCCATCAAGCTGGCTTATATGGAATATGATCTTAAGAAGTATTACGATGTTCATCACGTGATCTTTGAAAGAGAAATTCCTCAGGATATGCCCCAGGTATATTGCGATAGATTTCAAATTGAGCAGGTCCTTTACCACCTGATCAAAAATTCCGTTTACGAGATGTACCACCTGAAGCAGAGGCTGGGGGATAATTATGTCCCTAAAATCGTTTTTAGATCCCGCCCTTATCAGCAACGGGTAATCATTGAAGTTCAAGACAATGGGCCGGGTATGTCGGAAGAGGTCAGGGCAAAGGTCTTTGATCCCTTTTTTACTACCAAGCCGGTGGATAAGGGTACAGGGCTGGGGTTGGCCATGTGCTATTTTATCCTAACGGAATCTCATCAGGGTAATATCAGAGTAGATTCAATCGAGGGGGAAGGATGTACTTTTACTATTGAGCTTCCCGCGGCCACCTTGTAACGACGTAACGACAAAATAAACGGGCGTAAATTAATACCCATGCTATCTGAACTTGTCATTTCCAACCTGGCTATTATCGATCGTCTTCATTTGGCCTTTGAATCAGGGTTGAATGTCATTTCCGGTGAAACCGGGGCCGGAAAGTCCATTATCATCAGTGCGGTTAATTTGATTTTGGGGGGGCGGGCCACCCAGGATATGGTTCGGTCAGGGGCGGACGCGGCGGAAGTACAGGCTATGTTCCTGGTGGACGATGACACGACGTTGGGACCCGTTGTCGAAAATCTCGGCCTGGATTTTTCGGATGGCCTGGTGATTCGGCGGGTCATATCCGGGACCGGCCGCAGCCGGGCATACATCAACGGACAACCCGCCACGCTGAACATGTTGGAAACCCTCACCTCGGCTTTAATCAATATCTCTGGTCAACATGAGCACCAATCCCTTTTGAATAGTGAAAATCATCTGGACATCCTTGATCAGTTCGCCGCTTCCGAGCCTTTGAAAAGCCGGGTCCGAGAGACTTACAACGGGCTGCAAACTCTTACGGCCAAGCTAAATAAAGTAGTGGCGGCCCGGAATCAGCAGGCCGATCGGTTGGATTTATTATCCTTTCAACTGCGGGAAATTGATTCGGCCGGTGTCCGGCCAAATGAAGACGACGAACTAGAAGAAGAACGTCACCGGTTGATCCACGCCGAGAAGATAAATCACCTGACCCTGCGGTGTCTGGGATTGCTTTATGATCAAGGTGGCTCAGTCATGGAACAACTGGCCGAAGCCGGACGAAACCTGGAGAAGATAACGGAATATGACTCATCTATGACCGGATTATCCGAGCAACTGGAGTCGGCCCGGTATCAGGTTGAGGATGTGTCCGCCTATCTGCGTGATTATTCGCAAACAATTGTCTTTAATCCCGAGAGATTGGAGCAGGCGGAGGAACGTCTCAGCGTCTTGACCCGGCTGAAGCGAAAATATGGCCCCACCCTGCAAGATGTCCTGTCTTTTCATTCAACTACCCGGCAGGAGCTGGACGATCTGGCTGGAGGAGAGGATAAGATATCGGAGTTGGACGCTGAATGGAGAAAGGAACTCAAGGCCGCAGTGTCATTAGCCGAAGAATTGTCTCGAATGCGTCTGGTTGCAGCCGAGGATTTCACCCAGGCGGTCCAATCGGAAATACGGTCATTGGGGATGCTGGAAGGAGTCTTTGCTGTCCGATTTGAAGACCGGCCCGTAGATTCCGACCCAATCCCAGAGGACACCGGCCCCTCCTGGGCCATCCCGGCCTACCTCACTCCAAAGGGAATGGACGAGGTAGAATTCTTTATTTCTCCGAATCCCGGGGAGGAGTTGAAGCCGCTGGCCAAGATAGCCTCCGGGGGCGAATTATCCCGTATTCTCCTGGGCGTAAAAAAGGCCCTGGCCCAGAAGGGCGCGGTGGAAACCCTGATTTTTGATGAAGTCGACACCGGCATCGGCGGCCAGACAGCCCGTGTTGTCGGACAAAAACTTAAAGTCTTATCCAACTACCATCAGGTCTTGTGCATCACTCATCTGCCGCAAATCGCCGGCTACGGGCAGACTCACTTTCGGGTGGAAAAAATGACCAGTGCCGGCCGGACGGTAACCACGGTCAAGCTCTTGGACAAGGAAGAAAGGGTAGAGGAAATCGCCCGGATGTTAGGCGGGGCCGGCTCTTCCTCCAAAACTCTAGCCCATGCTCGAGAGATCATCGCCGCCGGCGCCGCGTTTAATCCCGAGTCTTAAAAAAACAGTCCATTGTCACCGGGCCACCCTTGACCACTTGGGCCTGAGAAGAATTGCTTCCCACCTCTGCCAGCTTTACCGTACCAATGGCTTTGCCTGTCATGTTGTAAATTCTTCCATCAACTGATTTGGCTTCCGGGCCTCTTTGAATCACCGTTAATTCCTGCCCGGTGGCCAGGCCCACATCCTGCCCCACCTGTAGATTCACTCTTTGGCCGTCTATTTTGCTGGGAAAACCTACCCAAGGTCGGTTGGCTACGGCTTCGGCCAAATCCTGCATTAGGCCGGTGATAGCCTGATTCAGACAGTCGATGAATTTGTTTTTGGGGTAAGCAGATAACTTATTCGGTGTCTTATCCGGGTAGTCGGCCAGTTTGACCTGCCCGCTTCGGAATGTATCCACCAGAAGAGTGCCGTCTTCCGTGGCCGTAACTCGTATTTTCAAGGTGATGGTCAGGATGGGTGTCTCGGAGCGGAAGCCGATGATGCCGGTCAGGTCCTTCTGAATTTCAAAATCGGCAATATTGGCCATCATGACGGCATCCACGCCTTGAACCCTGGCCTCATTCATGACGGCCTTGGCCCCTCCGCCGTATTCCGCTTCCTGGATTTGGTCTACGGTTTTTCCGGTGACCAGGATCAGCCGATTATTTTGTTGAAGTTCCCGCTTAATCATCTCATCGGCCATGATGTTGAGGATATTGTCTTTGGGGTGTAAAGGATCGGTAACCGCCAAAACGGCCAATTTCCTTTTTAGGCCGCTGTCTTTCATGAAAAAATCACGCTTGAGTTTTTCCGTGGTGGCGCATCCGAGGACCGAAGTCGCCAGTATGACCAAAGCCGCCATTAAGCACCATCCGTATCGTCGTCCGTTCATAACAACTCCTCATTCTTTGGGGTGGGGTTAATACACGGCAGGGCCTTGGGCCGCAACCAAAAAAACATGATTCGTACCTTATCATGCCCAGCGGATGTGAGGAATCTTAAGAATTTTTGCGTCGCTGGAAATGACCATAGGGCGCCACGAAGTTCGTTTCTCTTTTCCGTATTCAGCTTTTTATTCCATGCTGGAATGACGGATGATATTATAACGCGCTCAAAAAGGCAAATATCTTTTTGAAGGTAAAGACAGTTTTTCGACCGGTATTCTGGTGGGGCCGCCTTTTGGTTTGACTTCGGGAGGAATTAATCCTAAAATATCGTTTTGCCCGAAATCCACGCCGCCAAGAGGGCCTGGCCGCAATTGTTCCGGCGGCATAATGTTTATGTCTGAAGTGCTTGAATTTACAAGGGTGGAGGCCCTGATGAAGAGGAAGGATGAATCTATCCGGCCGGTGATTGCCCTGACCATGGGGGACGCGGCTGGAGTCGGGCCGGAGATAATCTTAAAAGCCTTGATCCGTCCAGAGGTGACGGCAGGGTGCCGGCCCGTGGTGTTCGGCCGGCGGGGCGCTTTGGTCAAGGCCGAAGAAATTCTCAAGACCGGTCTGGTTTTCTCTTTAACCCATGACGCCGCGGAGATACCGCCAGGCGGTTCTGATGTCGCCCTGGTCGATCTGGGGACCGCCCCAGAGTCGGATTTTCTTTCCGGCAAACCGGCGGTAGCGACCGGTAAGGACTCGGCGGAGTTTATAATGGCCGCGGTTAAGGCGGCTATGGACGGCCGGGTCGAGGCCGTGGTCACCTGCCCGATCAACAAGCACACCCTAAACCAGGCGGGGTACCATTATCAGG
The DNA here is from genome assembly GCA_015233355.1 of Deltaproteobacteria bacterium. Lineage (GTDB taxonomy): Bacteria > Desulfobacterota > JADFXK01 > JADFXK01 > JADFXK01 > JADFXK01. The sequence goes on from JADFXY010000195.1 coordinate 6,015, forward strand.
GTCATACTCAGTTCCTGGCCCAGCTCACCGGCACGGACAAAGTGGTCATGATGCTGGCCACGGAATCGTTTAAGGTGACCCTGATCACGATCCATGTGCCGTTAAGAGACGTCTCCGGCCTCTTGACCATTGAGAATGTGCTGGAGACGATGATTATCACCTGGGAGGCGCTCCGGCGGGACTTTGCCTTTAGCGCGCCCCGATTGGCTGTGGCCGGTCTCAACCCGCATGCCGGAGAAGAGGGCCTTTTCGGCCGGGAAGACATGGATATTATTGGCCGGGCTGTATCTATGGGCCGGGAAAGAGGGATGAACATATCCGGTCCCTGGCCGGCTGATACGATTTTCTACCGGGCGGCCAGGGGTGAATTCGACGCCGTGGTGGCCATGTATCATGATCAAGGTCTGATTCCATTTAAACTTCTGCATTTTGAAGACGGGGTCAACGTGACCCTGAACATGCCCATCATTCGGACTTCGGTGGATCATGGTACGGCCTATGATTTGGCCGGAACAGGCCGGGCCGACGAGTCCAGTCTGGTGGCCGCCATAAGCATGGCCCGGTGACAATGGACGAAAACAGAAGGCTCAAGCCATTAAACAACCTCGACGCGGTTGGAAAAGAATAGACCAGACAATATGCAAGATAAGATAGTTATTAGAGGCGCCAGGGAGCATAACCTCAAAGATATAGACCTGACCATTCCCCGTGACAAGTTGGTGGTCATTACGGGACTTAGTGGGTCGGGTAAGTCTACTCTGGCTTTTGACACCATTTATGCTGAAGGGCAGAGGCGGTACGTGGAGTCTCTGTCGGCCTACGCCCGGCAGTTTTTGGAGCAGATGGACAAGCCCGATGTGGATAGTATTGAAGGTTTGTCGCCGGCTATCTCCATCGAACAGAAAACGACCAGTAAAAACCCCCGGTCCACGGTGGGTACGGTTACGGAAATATACGATTATCTTCGGGTGTTGTTTGCCCGGGTCGGCCGGCCTCATTGCCCCAAGTGCGGTCGGTCCATCTCTTCTCAGAGTGTGCAAGAAATTGCTTCAACCATATTATCCTATTCCGAAAACACGAAGATTATCATTCTGGCCCCGCTGACTGAACAGAAAAAGGGGGAACACCAGAAGATTTTCCACCGGTTGAAGAAAGAGGGCTTTGTCCGAGTCCGGGTGGATGGACACATCCTGTCTCTGGATAACGACATTCCTTTAGATAAAAATAAAAAGCACGACATTGAGGCCGTGGTTGACCGGTTGGTGGTCAAGGACGGGATTCGTGAACGTTTGGTGGATTCCATCGAACTGGCTTTATCCCTGTCGGAGGGGTTAATCAAGATTAACAAAGACGGCCGGGAAGATATCTTGTTCAGCCGGGAACTGGCCTGTCCTGTTTGCCGGGTCAGTTGTCCCGACCCGACCCCTCAAATGTTTTCATTCAATAATCCTCAAGGCGCCTGTCCCAAGTGTGATGGTCTGGGTGCGATGATGTATTTCGATCCGGAACTCATTGTGTCCAACCCGCATCTGTCATTGAAGGAAGGGGCGATCGTACCCTGGGAGAACAAGAGCTCGGATTATTTCATCCAGACACTGGAAGCCCTATCCCGGCATTACGGATTTAGTTTAGACATCCCGTTCGAACAGCTCAGCCAGGAGGCCCAATCGGTTGTTTTGACCGGATCAGGAGACACTCCCATTGAGTTCAGTTTTTCCAGGGAAGGCGGAGATGAGCGGCTGTACCGATATACCCGTCCCTTTGAGGGCGTTATCAACAACCTTAACCGCCGTTACAAAGAAACCAACTCCCAGGCCATTCGAGAAGAAATCCAGCAATACATGAACAACCGCCCCTGTCCCGAGTGCCACGGGGCCAAACTGAAACCGGAAAGCCTGGCCGTGAAGATAAATGGATTGTCCATCCATGAGGTCTCGCGTCATACTATCACGGAAAGCCGGCAATTTTTCAGGCAGATCGAACTGACTCCGAAGGAAATGGAGGTGGCCCGGAGGATAACCAAAGAGATTCTGGAGCGGCTGGACTTTCTGGATAATGTGGGCCTGAATTACCTGACCCTGGACCGGACCTCGGCGACTCTTTCCGGAGGCGAGGGGCAAAGAATCCGGTTAGCCACCCAGATCGGTTCCCGGTTGGTTGGGGTTCTATATATTCTTGATGAACCCAGCATCGGACTGCATCAGCGGGATAACGAGCGGCTGCTGAAAACACTGAAGGCCATGCGGGACCTGGGTAACACCGTTCTCGTGGTGGAGCATGATGCTGATACAATTTTGGCCGCGGATTTCGTGGTGGACATGGGGCCGGGCGCGGGAGTCCACGGAGGGGAAGTGGTGTTCAGCGGCCCGCCGGATCAGCTTTTGGCTGATGAGAACTCGCTGACTGGGGACTATCTGGCCGGACGTAAGACTATCCCGGTGCCGGGCCGAAGACGGCAGACCCAGAAAGGCTGGTTGGAGATTGTTTGGGCCGCGGAAAATAATCTCAGGGATATTGACGTTAAGTTTCCCCTGGGTTGTTTCAGCTGTGTGACC
>JADFXY010000196.1:0-8524 GCA_015233355.1 Deltaproteobacteria bacterium
TCAAATCATTAAAATCTGTCGGCTCCGTCTCCACGTTTTTGAACTCCGGGCAGCAAACTCGGGCGTTAATAGCCTTTCCAGCAATTTCGCTTTTGATCCGGCCTGCGTTCTCGGTCTTAAATTGGTCGTTGTCTGCTGAGATGATTATCTCTGCCTGGGGAAATTGTGCCTTGATACTTCGAGCCACCGGCAAGAGATTCCCGGCGTCCATCGCAACAATGGCCGTGCAACCCGTGATTTGATGGATGGTTGCGCCCGTGGCGTAGCCTTCGCAAAGAAATATTCTGTCAATGTCACCTGATATGGTGAAATAATTACCCTGCTTAGCCCCACCCTTGAGAAATCGTTTATTCCCAGAATAGTCGATGTATTGCAACGAAGCGATTTCGCCATCAGAATTGCAGATTTTAATTATCAGCGCCCCGTGGTAAAACCGTAGGTCATATGCTGGGACCTGTTTTTGCTCTAAATAGGGATGGAATTCACACGGCTGGGACCTATTCCAAACTGCTTTTGCTCTGGCCGCAGCTTCAGAGTGAACCGATTCTCTCACCTTTGAGGCCTCGGCCCTCTGTTCGGCCATCTCCTGTTCAATTTTTTCTCTTTGGGGTTCAGACATGGCCGCAAGATTTTTTGAGCAAAACGAGATATCAGCCCGACCACCATCGATATGCCAATCACCGCAACACCCAATATAGGTTCCATCAGGCAATGATACTATCGTGTAAAAACCGGCTTGGTCGTGGCCTTCTATGTCGAAACGTTGGAATGAGTCGTCGGCAATGATTTCTGCCGGTAATGAGTATCCACCGGTAAGGCACTTGACCCGGAATGCTTCTATTGGGTTAGTTTCGTGTTCATTATCGTTAAAATCCATCATTAATGAATCTCCTAAAGCCGAAAGTCATTGACAAATCGGCCAAAAATGCTTAAATTAGATACAAGACGTGGGGTAATCCCACCTTAAATATTCAGCCCCGGCCACTGTCAGCCGGAACTTCTTGCCATGCCCCGGACCGTCTCAACTATGGTCCGGGGTGATCTGTTTTTGTGGGTCATGATTGCCTGCCCCGCTTCCGGGTGCCCAGATCTGCCATTACGTCGTCAACAATCTCGTCAACCCGGTTTGTCTGGCACTCGAATTTGGTCAGAAACTCATCAAGCCATTCGCGTTTGACCAAGACCGTGCCGCGTGAAACCCGGCTGTGGCGTAGTCCCTGATTTAACCAGCTTCGTAACGTTCTGTTTGAAACGCCACTGTAATTCGCCGCTGTGGCTGCTCGAAACCATTCTTGTGTCATTCGCTCATCTCCTCGTCACGCCGGTTGGGCCTGGTATCATAAATCCGTTGCCCCAAAATTTTGTTCAGTTTCTTAGCCTGGTCTGGCGACGGTTGTTTCAAGCCCCGCTCAAGCAGAGACAGTTTGCCCGAATTGATCCCGGTCTCTAACTCAAGGTCAATAAGCCGAAGCCCCTGAGAAACTCGGGCTAATTTCGCGCCGGATGGTCGATCCATAGAGATCACCTCCTAATCGTTAGAAAAATTGTTCTTCTAAACAGGAAGGCGGAACTTTGTAGGTTCCAAGCTGGAACCTCACAGGTTCCAAAATGGCAAACCAAGGGCGCACTATCTGAAATTATTATAGTTTTTAAAAAAGTAGATTATTTTAGGTAGGGGGGTAAAATTTAAATCAGGATAATTTCCATTTGACGGGATGGGTTGGCGACGGGATGTATTCACATTGACTACCCGTGCGAATCAGGTCTTTGCTCAAATATGGGATGATTTCGGGCAGGGCTTTGTGGATTTTCTTGAAAGTCGTAGAGATGGCTTTTCCAATGCCCCTTCTCTGAGAATCTATTTGTGTGTCAAGTTTCGGTTTTCCTTGAAAAGTAGTTTGAGCTAAGTATTCTTCACATTTTTTGATCTTTTGCTCGACGGTTTCGAGTTCATTTTCTAAATTGTCTCGGTCTTCAACCCCATCAAAATTGGTAGGTGATAGCCTATCCAATAGGTCTTCTTTATCTTCTTTTAGTCCAGAGAGCTTTTTTAACACAGCGTCAACAGCCTGTTTGTCGGTTCTCTCTAAGGGCTGCTCCATGATTTCGCATTCCCCATCCGGTAAGGGGTGAGTCAGCCGATACAATTCTGTGCAGTTAATTTTTTCATTTGGATGGGCCAATAAGTGGGTAATATAAACGAAGCCAACTAAATGTTCAAATGGCTCGGGCCGGTCTGGGTGGCCAATTTCCCAGCGGTCATCATTCCTTAGTCTAAAGACGAAATGTGGTACGGTGGGCGTTGTCTCAGAACTAGTCGTTTCAGTCTTAGCCTCGTAATCGGGTTCGCTTTGTGGGGGGTCTAATTCGTGTTGTTCGAGGATTAAAGGGAGTCCATGTGTCCGGGCGACTTCATTAACCTCCGTTGGACTAAACAAGAAACTCTGATGACATTTGATAAATTCTTCTCTGTCTTCCTCCAGATCTGGGCAAATGGAGGAACGCAATACAAAGGGCTCCGTGGGATAAGTTGTTATATACTTAAGGTCACAAGTGTTAATTTCGTCAGACGGCAGGTTAATGATTTCGCGCGCTTTCTGCTCAACGGCCTCATCTTCAAGGTCAGGGTGCCGTTTTCGTATCAGGTCACTCATTTCCTCAAGATTATAACGTGTTATGTTAACGAATACCCCATGTTCAAGAATTAATCTACCTGAATACGGATCATAATGACGTAGCCCACCATTTACAAATTCAATAAACTTGAAAAACGGTATATTCCAGTGGTCCAATAGTTGTTGCCCGGTTATCCATTTTTCCATACCGCACCCCCGTAGTGCGCCCGATAAAAAGTGATGGACGGAAAGACGTTCGGGAAACGTCCTTGTCGGGTGGCCGCCCTATCCGTCCAAAGGGGTTTATGTAATGTTCAGTTTGCTATCATAGCAAAATTGTGTTACCATTGCAAGACGTGGAAAATGGTTGCGGTGGGGTTGCAAATAGCGGCCTCCAAGACGGTTGTTTCACAAATTCACAAGTAGTTATTTCAATAAGTTAAGTGTCATCGGGCTATTCCGACCTTCGGCACCAATTAAATCAATCAGTTGTGAGAAGGGGCCAGGTGTGGATGGCTCCTTTTTTATTTTTTGGCCGAATTTACCCCACACCTACCCCACACGGTTCCTCACTCCATCAGGGCTTCCGGCATGGCCTACCCCACACGGAGACTTTCCCCACACCGGCGACGGGATAAAATCTTTGTACACGTTCACGGGGGGCTCGAACCCGTCCGATTTTGGCCATCTAATTCGTATGGCAAATATGGCCTAACAAAATCAAAAGTCGAGAAAAAAAACGCTACTTTTTCCGAAAAATTTGCTATGCCATAATACATGACTATCGAGAAACCATACGGGCAATCACCGAGGCTCAGACTCTCGCGCCGGGCTAAGCGATATGTTGTACAGTTAGAAGGTATCGTGGCTCAGCAGCAAGATCAGATTGCGTCCTTACGCCGTCAGGTTGAGATTCTAACCAGACAGGTTGAAGAGCTGACCGCTAGACTGAACCAGAACTCAAACAATTCCAGCAAACCTTCCTCAACTGATAACCCTTATCAGAAGCCTAAAAAGGTTACCCGAAAGAGCGGTCGAAAACAGGGCGGTCAGAAAGGACACCCAGGTCATGAGCAGAAACTCCTGAGCCCAACGGAGACGATCAAAGTTATGCCCTCTGCCTGCGAGTGCGGAAATGACCGGCTTGACCCGGACTTGATGGTTGCATTTCATACCCATCAGGAGATCGAACTACCCGAAGTTAAAATGGAGGTAACCCACTTCGTTCTCCATCAAGCCTTTTGCCGCCAATGCAGTTGGGCCAATGCCCGCCCGGTTTGGAGGAATGGAATAGCTTATATACCCGTCTCATGTTAAGGCTATCGACGACTATTGCAAAGGCCGGAAGGATGGCCTTGGATGGATTACAAAATAGAACAAATCTGACATCACCATTTTCAACCACCTGATACATAGGACGCCAAGCCATGTCGAGTGCAAGCAAGAGACTTTCCTTCTTAGATAGGTTCTTAACTTTATGGATCTTCCTGGCCATGTTCGTCGGTGTCGGCGCCGGGTTTCTTTATCCCGATATTCGCAATGTGATCAATCAGTTTCAGGTGGACACAACAAATCTGCCCATCGCCGTTGGTTTGATCCTGATGATGTATCCGCCGTTGGCCAAAGTCAAGTACGAGCAACTGGGGCCCGTTTTTCGGAATGTCCGGGTCCTCATCCTGTCTTTGGTCCAAAATTGGGTTATCGGGCCGATCCTGATGTTTGCCCTGGCCGTAGCTTTTCTTTCCGGCCGGCATGAGTATATGGTCGGCCTGATTATGATCGGCCTGGCCCGGTGCATTGCCATGGTCATCGTCTGGAACGATCTGGCCTACGGTGACCGGGAATACTGCGCCGGTCTGGTCGCTTTCAATTCCATTTTTCAGGTCTTGTTCTTTTCTATTTACGCCTACGTCTTTATCACCGTCCTACCCCACTGGTTGGGGCTGAAGGGTTCTGTGGTTAACGTGTCCATCGGCCAGATTGCTCAGAGTGTGTTCATCTATCTGGGCATCCCCTTTATTGCCGGCGTTGTGACCCGGTTGATCGGATTAAAGACCAAGGGGCGGGACTGGTACGAGCAAAAATTCATCCCCAAAATCAGCCCGATTACGCTGATTGCCCTCCTCTTCACAATTCTGGTCATGTTTTCTCTAAAAGGTGAATACATAGTGCAACTACCCTGGGACGTCATCCGGATAGCCATTCCCCTATGTATCTATTTCGTGGTCATGTTCTTCTTGTCTTTCGTGCTGTCCATGAAGATGGGCGCCACCTACGAGCAGTCCACCACCCTGAGTTTCACTGCTGCGTCCAACAATTTTGAGCTGGCCATTGCCGTAGCCGTAGCCGTGTTCGGGATAGACTCGGGTCAGGCCTTTGCGGCCGTCATTGGTCCTTTGGTTGAGGTGCCGGTCCTGATCAGTCTGGTCAATGTCGCCCTTTGGTTCAAAAGGAAATACTTTCCGTATGCCGTGGAAACACCTGCCGGTATTTGCCATATGACCTGCAAGCCCTGACAGGGCCGGGCTGATTCAAAGAGGACGACAACCAGGTCCTGGCAAACTGAAGCGTGAGGGGAAGATTTAAAGCTTGAATAAGTTGCGGTCTGCATCGAAAGGACTGGTTATGTCCAATAAGAGGATGACTTGCCTGGCCCTGGCCGCGGTGATGATCACCTTTGGGGCGCTGTGGCTGACCAACCGGGCCGTCACTCCCCAGGAGGCCACCTGGACGGATGTCCTGGCTGAAGCCAAGATCGGGGGCTACCGGATCATTACATCCGAGGAACTCGCCAAACTTTACCGGAATGATCCCAAGCATCTTCTCTTGGTGGACACCCGTCAGGAGTGGGAGTTCCGAACAGGACATGTTAAGGGCGCTCAAAATTTCCCCATGGAACCAACCTGGTGGTCGAGGTGGCACAAGGCCCCGGCCCTGGAAGCATTCCTGGGACCGGATAAGGACCGCCTGATCGTCTTTTACTGAGCCGGCTTAACCTGAGTCCGGAGCGACTCGGCGGCCCGGGTGGCCGTAAAACTTGGTTACCGAAACGTCTATCGGGACCCGCACGGGTATCCTGAATGGCAACAAATGGGTATGCCCATTGATAGCCTCCCGGCCGGGCAATCTCAGTCAAGCCAAGAGCCGACCACCCCTGGGCCGCTCTATGGCTGGGCTATGATCTGGACCCTCCTGGGCGTCTTTGTCGGCGGCATGGCTCTTAACCTGACTCCCTGCGTCTATCCATTAATTCCGATCACCGTTTCCTTTTTCGGCGGTCAGGCCGGGCGCACGGGCCGGGGCAAACTCGTGACCCATGGTCTGTGCTATATGCTCGGCCTGGCCATAACCAACTCAGCACTGGGCGTCATCGCGGCTCTAACCGGCGGCCTGATGGGGGCTATCCTCCAAAATCCAGTAGTGCTCATAGCTGTCGCAACCATACTGGTCTTTTTCGCCACCAGCCTGCTTGATCTCTGGGAACTTCGGCTTCCGGGCGGTCTGACTCAGGCGGCGGCAAAATCTTACTCCGGATACTTCGGCAGCCTGTTTATGGGCCTGACGTTGGGGGTGGTCGCGGCGCCGTGCATCGGCCCGTTCATTCTGGGATTACTCACCTGGGTAGCCGGCCTGGGCAGCCCCTGGATCGGGTTTCTCGTCTTTTTCACTTTAAGCCTGGGCTTAGGATTCCCTCTCTTCTGCCTGGCCGTCTTCTCCGGACAACTCGACAAGCTCCCCCGTTCGGGCGGCTGGATGCTTTGGACCAGGAAGCTGATGGGCTGGGTCCTGATCGGTCTGGCGGTTCACTTTGTCAGGCCGATTCTACCGGAATCAGTGGAAGTATTTCTCCTGGCCGGGGTGGCCCTGGCGGCGGGGCTGCACCTGGGCTGGATTGACCGGAATCAGGCTAATTTTAAAGCGTTTGCCTGGATGAAAATGGTCGCGGGTGTCACCGGTTTCGTTCTCGCCACCTTTATCATCACCTCCTGGGCCATGCACGGTCCGGGAGTAACCTGGAAACCCTACTCGAAGGAGATCTTACAGGAGGCCCAAAGATCACATAAACCGGTCATCATTGATTTCTACGCCACCTGGTGTACTCCTTGCCGTGAACTCGAAGAGGTTACGTTCCATGACGCGGCGATTGTCAACCAGGCGGAAAAAGACTTTATCATGATCAAGGTCGATGTGACCAAAGGCGGTAATCCGGTACACGAACAGTTGCTTCAGCAGTACGGGGTAAAAGGCGTTCCAACCATCGTCTTCCTGAACAAAAAAGGGACAGAAAGGCACGACCTGCGCCTGGTCGATTACCTCCCGCCCAGTCAATTTATCGGCCGGATGGTTGAGTTAAGGAAATCGGACAATTGAGAAAAAGAAAATGAAGGGAAATCACAGGTAATTTCATGGAGAGGTGGTGGTGCGCTTTTTCCGGGGGGAGGTGGCAAGAACGCCCATTCGCGGCATAACACCCCGTCCTTATTCACCACGTCTTGGGGATCGTGATGGAGAACCTGGTGCCCTCCCCTTCTCGGCTGTAAACAGTGATGAAGCCGTGGTGCGCTTCGAGGATACTCTTGACGATAGGCATACCCAGGCCGGTGCCGCCTTCATCGGAAAATGAACAAAATGGCTCAAAAAGCTTATCCAACACCTCTGCATTCATCCCCACACCGGTGTCGGCCACCTCGCAGATAACCGCTCCGTCATCTTCCCAGGCTTTGATGGAAAACCTTCCGCCCTGAGGCATGGCCTTGTAAGCGTTGGTGGCCAGGTTGGTGAACATCCGGTGCATCCGGTATTCATCCATTATCACCGGCTCCGTAACCCGGACCTCAAGGACAATAGAGATACCCCGCTCTTTGAACCCGGCCGCCAGTGATTCAGACCATGTGGTTAAGAATTCGGCAAACATCACCGGGGCTAAATTGACCCGGACGACCCCGCGGGAATAATCCAAGAGATCATCCGCCAGCCGGTTCAACCGGTCGGCTTCACTGATAATCATCTTGGCGCTGCCCGTGATCTCTTCTTTGTCATCGGGATAGGCCAGGATTAAGCCGGCGTAACCACGCACCGAAGTCAGTGGATTCCGAAAATCGTGCAGGATCAACGAGGAGAACTTACCCAGATTGGACAGCCGTTCGGCGCGAAGCAGCTCCTCTTGTGCTTCCCGCAGGTCTTGATAGGCTTTTTCCAGTTGCCTGTTCTTTTCTCTGAGATGGTTGATGAAGACATGATTGCTGCGCCGGACAATGGCTGATACGGACCTCATGATCGACAAGGCTGCAGAACTGTGTTCTTTAAGAATACTGATGAAATCGGTCCGGCTCATGGACAGGAGAGTCACGGCTTCTCTGGCCACCACGGTGGCGCTGCGGGGAAGATCGTCCACTAAGGCTAATTCACCAAATGTATTTCCCCGGCGGCAGACGTTTAAGAGCTCCCGGTCGGGTGAACCATAATCCCTCCAGACGTCTACCGCTCCCTCCAGAATGATGAAAAAGGTTTCCCCTTCTTCGCCCTCTTCAAAGATTATCTTCCCGGCTTCATATCTCCGGGTCCGGCATTTTTGACAGATCGCCTCAATATAATCATCGTCAAGAGTTTCTAACGGAAATATTTCTCGAAACAGATCAATATATTCTTGTTCGAGTCCCATAGGCGGCCTATCTCGGGATGGGATTAATTGAGGCAGTCCATCACAATCCATCGCAACAAGGTCATTAGAAAAAGATATGAACGTAACTCGAAATCGTCTTTCGTCTAGACCTTAAAGCGGGCCACCATAGCACCGAGGCCGTCGGCGACCCCGGAGACCTGGGTGGCTGCCTCCCGGGCCTTTTCTGCAGCGCCCAGGGTGTCCGCGGCGGAACGGGCCACCTGCCCGATATTCTGCGTAATATGAT
>JADFXY010000197.1:0-8471 GCA_015233355.1 Deltaproteobacteria bacterium
CCGCCTGGATTGGGCTGGGGCCTGGCCAGAGCGTCTATGAAAGATTTAGTCATGGGGATTCTCCTGTTGGGTGTTTATCGATCCTCATTGAATAGTCTTCCTTGATCTTCAGATTGGGGCACGTCGCCTGCTTCATGTTTGTCGGTCGGCTTACTTCTTGGCCGCCGATTTGGTTCGGCTCACCCGGCGGCGATTCAAAGGCGGTATCATCGGCCCAGGTAGACACCAGCTCATCTATAACTCAAGGGGAATTTCCAGAGCCGCGGCTAACCTCGTCAGCGTTTGGAGGGCATGGTCGAAATCAAACCGATTTATTTCGACCCCAAGTTGGTCCAGATCTCCGGCCCGCCGATGGTCCCCCAGGTACTCTTGGAAGGACCGGAAACATGACACCGCGCCGAAGTCATTCCTTTTGAGCAGGGCGGCCATCTGATTGAACATCGGCGCCGGGTCTGCCGGCTGAGACTCCGGCCCGCCGTTATAGTCGGCCGTGGCTGCCTGAGGCTCTGTGTCCTCCTGAGCCATCAAGATGGCCGCAGCCAACATCACCTGGTCAAAGGCGAGGTCAAACCGGGCCACCAGCGTGTCCAAATTCTCTCTTTTCCCCTGCCGAATTCCGTCGTTCAGGGCGGCCGCGACGGCACTCAAATCCCTGGCTGAGATCATCGCTGCGATCCCTTTGAGGGCATGGCATAACTTGCCGGCCTCATCCCAATCTCCGGCAGCCAGGGCATTCTTGATTTCAAACCGGTACCTGCCGTAGTCTTGCGAAAAACTTATTAAAAGCTGTCTGAACAGGTTTCGGTCACCGGCCAGCCGCGCCAGTCCATGGGGGACGTCAACTCCGGGCAAGCTCTCGGGAAAAATATTGGCCGGCGTTTGGTCAGGGTCGGTCTGAAGCGGGGGCTTCATCTCAGCGTCCTTTCTAAAGGTCGCGATCTATAAATTTAATCTTTCACTTCACCGCCGTAATAGCCGTAAATCTTGCTGCTGGCAATCGGCGGGGTGATAAATATTTCCATATGTTTTTTTTCAACGGCGGTTCTGACCAGATCCAGGATCACATCCCGTTTTTGTTCAAAGGAAGTTTCCTTACAAGGAACGACAAAGAAATCCCTGATCAATTGCCTGGCCCGCATTCCTTTGCCGGTGATGAATTTGATGACCTCCTGCCTGAATTCCTGCTCGTTGAATTTTTTGTCATGGTCTTTGTTGTGTACCTCAAAAGCCACAATGAAATACATACCATCTCCCTACCGGCGCTGTGGCGGCTAAAATTCCGCGGCGGCCCTGGCGTAACGCTGCCGGCGGATTTCACTGATAGTCCCCGGGTCTCCGAAATGAAGGCATTTGGTGACGCATTTGCTGACGCAGGCGGGTTCCAATCCGGCATCCACCCGGTCCATGCAATAGTCACATTTGACTACCTTGCCAGTTTCCTGATTCCATTGAGGGGCGCCCCAGGGGCAGGCGGAAATGCAGGCTTTGCATCCGATACATAGTTCCGGATCAGCAAATACGATGCCGTCTTTGGCCCGATATTGCATGGCCCCGGTCGGACACACGGCCACACACCAGGCCTTTTCACAATGGAAACAGGGCATAAAACTATAACTCATCCGAGGTAAGTTATTAACTAACTTTGGCCCGACGGGAATGATCCGACACAACCTCGGCCCTATGGGAAGGGTTTTATTGACTTTGCAGTGGGCCTCACAACTATAGCAACCGATACACCGGTCTACGTCCTGGTATAAGGCGTATTTGCTCATTCTATTCTCCTCAGGTTACCGGTTTAGCCGGCTTTTTTGACCGTGACCAGACATTCCAGCAAGGCGTTGCCGCCACCCACCGGGTCATAGACGTTGAGCAGGCCCGTTTCGAAGCGGTAATCCCCCGCCAAAAGTACGGATATAAAAATCTTGTCCGGCCGCGATCAATTTGGTGGGTTGAACGGTACCGGGCGGATCAACGGCCAATCGAGCGGCGCAATAGGCCCCGCAATAGAGACTGGGTGCGGATAAGGCAAATCCAAGACACATATTACCGTTTCTATCCACAGAGATCGATGGGAAGAAGGTAACGGCGCCTGGGGCAATGTCTTTTCCGCCGGCATTTCCCTGGTCCGCCAGAGTCAATTTGGTCAGGTTAACCGTATTGATTTTGAACCAGTGGGCGACAACGGTTCCGGCATCCGGGCCGGCGGGGGACAAGACGTTGAGTGCGGTCCAAAGGGCGTTGTCCCGCCAGACCACCTGGAGCGTTCCCCGATCATTCGTAGTTATTCTCAGGCTCGTCCCATATTGCGGTGCGCCGGGTAAATCTTCCACGCTGGTATCATCGATACATCCAACGGGCACAAATTGATGGCTGAAGCTTGGTCCTCCGGCCGCGCCCAGCGGATCGGACACCGAAATTATGCTCAGCATGGACTGACCCTTATCGTCCGTTAATCCGTCATACCTGACTAAGAAGGTGCCCACGTTGGCGGGCTGAGAGCCAAACATGTGGGTCGGCTGAGCCGTTAACGGCATTTGTTGGACCAGTCCAGGCGGGTCGTAGGCGGCCGACTTGGCCGGGCCACCCTCGTAGAACCCTCCGGAGCCAACGCCTTTACTGATTATCCACAGATATGATCCGCGATATTCTTCCTTATCAAAAGTGAACATGTTGCCTGTAATGTACACCGCCTGGCTATCCATGGCCATTCCTGGAAAATCAACCCAACAATAATCACCCTTGACCTGGGTCTTGGAATTGATTTTGCAAAAATACCACCCCCCGTTGGGGTCGCTGCCGACCGAAACAGCCACCAAAATCCATGAGTTGTCTTCGGGAGAGCCATTTTTTATTTCATCTATCTCAGCAAAAGACACGACAAATCGGCCCTGGTATTGATCATAGACGACTCTGGGGTCGGTGACGAAGGCGTCAGGAGAAAGGGATGGGAAAAAGCTGGTCAGGGGCTGGACGTTTTGCCGGATTCCGGCCTTGGTATACCAAATAATGGTCGTATTGATCACCGACACCAGATGATTCGGCCCGGCCGCGACACAGGGATCCGGGGGGATCACATGATAACCGTCTACTTGGGCATTGTCATCAAAATTTAGCCCCTCGATAAGAACAGTTACCCCGGTTCGATCAGCTTGATTTGGGTCGGCGGCTTGTATCGAGCAATCAAGGGACTCGGCCAAGGCGGAAACCTTGGTCCTTGGCCCCTTCAAAACGGCCCTTGGCTTCGGCACCTTCCATGACACCGGGGAAGATTGGGCCATGACGCCGGCGTTGAAAGAAAGCAATAAAATAAAGGTCGTAACCCAAAAGATGAAGGAACTAATTTTTGTTGGTCGCATTTTTCCCCTCCAAGGCGGTAAGGTTAAAAAAATAAAGATTTGGTCAACACTGATGAACAAAACCATTTATCCATCCCGGTTTATCCGGGATAAATTACCTTATGCGCCTGTAACCTTACACTGAGACTGACCCCATCTCGTTGTTCGGCCTTTCCCTGGATTTTGATGCAGATGCACCATCTCCTGGAGGAATAGCGAATATAGACCGGTTGTTCTGCTCACCCGGTCAATTATTGATAAAATAAAGAGATTAATCAATAGGTGGATAAACCATTTTTTTGGGGAAAAACCTGAGTTCATGGGATTTCATCCCAAGCCGGGGGAATATCTTCGGCCGCTGGAACCGGAAGTTTGGTGCTCTCCGACCTGACCTGTAATGATAGTATCAGAGTATAATCGTTCACAAGTTGTGCTTTGAGACAGACACGGCGCCTGGGCTTGCCGCGGTTTAAGCCGGCCCCAGGTTTAGACTAAGATCATGTTTTTCCAAAGACAGGTTGGGGTTATAATAAGGATCGGACGTCAAGGCCGCCCCCCAGCGCCGCCGCATGTAATCAATCTCCACCTGGAAACGCTTAGCCTTCTCCGGGGTATCCTCGTAGCCCCGGCTGACCGACTCATGATGATATAACAAGGCGAATGGAGTGTAAATAATATAATAGCCTTGCTCTCGAATGCGGAGGCATAGGTCAACGTCGTTAAAGGCAATCGACAAATTTCCCTCGTCAAAGCCGCCCATTTCGTCGAAGACCCGGCGGCGCATCATCAAACAGGCCGCAGTCAGGGCGCTGAAGTTTCGGATCACACTGAGTTGCCCGAAGTAACCGGGATCATCAGCCGGCAGATACTTGTGAGGATGACCGGCAATCCCGCCCAGGCCCAACACCACCCCTCCGTGCTGGATTCGGTTGTCGGGATAGAGCAGCTTCGCCCCCACCGCTCCGACCTCGGGACGTTGCGAATGCTCCAATAATGCCCGCATCCATTCTCCCGCCATCACCTCCGTGTCATTATTCAGAAACAACACATGTTCCCCGTCGGCCCGGGCCACCGCCCAGTTGTTGATGGCCGAGAAATTGAACGGCCCGGCATAATCGAACATCCGGATTTGATCCCGGCCCTTTAATCCGTCCAGGTAATCCAGGGTGGCCGGGTCATCGCTGCCGTTGTTGATCAACAATATTTCGTAATGGCCGTAATCCGTTTTAGCCTTAATACTGTCCAGACACCGCTCCAGGTATTCCTGTTTATTCTTAAATGGAATAATGATCGAAACCATCGGCCGGCCAATGACGGCCCGCTTGGCCCGGAAGGAGCCCGGAAACAAGCCGGGACCCACTTCACCCTGAATGCCGCGTCTGGTTAGGGCATCATTGAGGGCCTTGAGCGCGGCCTGGTCGGCGTAGCCTTTGGCCTGGTAATTGGCTGCGGTGGAACCCGGGACCATGCGCCAGTGGTACAGCACTTTGGGAATATGATAGATGCGGCCGGTTTGTTCGGTTAATCGCAGGACCAGGTCGTAATCCTGGCTGCCTTCATAGCCCGGCCGGAAGCCACCCACCCGGAGGACCAGCTCGCGGCGGTACAACCCGAAATGGCAGGTATACATATGAGACAGCAGTTGATCCGGGGCCCAATCCGGTTTGAAATAGGGCTCCACCCGAAGTCCGTCCGGGGTCAGCTTGTCTTCGTCGCTATAGATCATATCCGCATCGGGATGACCTTGCAGCAGCTTAACATTTTCATAAAGCGCGGTGGGAGCCAGTTCATCGTCATGGTCCAAGAGACCGACAAACTCCCCCTCGGCCAGGGCCAGGGCCTGATTGGACGCCCCGGATATACCCAAATTTTCCTTTAGATAAACAATCTTGATCCGATGGTCCGCCTCGGCTGAATTTTTCAATAAGCTGATCGTCTCTTCGGCCGTTGAACCATCGTCGGCCAGACACAATTGCCAGTTCGGGTATAACTGACCCCGGACCGAATTGATCGCCCGGTTGAGCCACTCCGCCGGGGTGTTATAGGTGGGCATGATCAGGCTGATCAAGGGTTGGAAGGCAAAACCGGTGATTTCCCGACGAATCTCATCCGGATTTATTTCTCCGGCTTCCTTGGCCCGAATCAGTTGGTCATAGCTCTGATCCGGTCCGTCAGGGTGCGGCGCCTCGGCCGGCGGGACATCAGGAGAAGGCTTTGATTTTCTAAACCATAGTTTCAGCCGTTCCCTGGTATTTCTATAATATTGTAAAATCATCCAGCCCAGCGAGTGGAAAATTTCATCCAACACGGCCCGCTGCTCGGATACCAGATGGTTGAGGGTGACGGTCCGACCCTGTAGTTCATTGACCGCATGTTGCAACTCTCTGATAGTACATTCTTTGTCTCTAAGTTCGGCTGTCTGCTCGGCCACCGTAGCATTCAGGTGCACTCTGTCGGCCATCAAATGATTCAACCTGGCCCTAAATATGTCTAACCTATTTACTGGATAGGGACTATCATAGGGTAAGCCCACCGGCCCTTCATCCGGCCCAGCCTCCGGCCCGGCGAACGGATACCGCCGCAATATGTCCCGGCACCTCTCACCAAACTCCAGTTTAGGGCCTATATAATCTCGGGCAAATCTGACCCAGGCCGCCCCAGAGATAAACTGACGATTTTTTTCAACTACCTTGGCGGTCCAAAACCAGACGTCGTGACTCGATCCGGTGACTCCGGTACCGGCCCCCGGATAGATCCGATATTCCGCCGTCACTTTTGGGATGTGCTTGAAATCAACCAGCCGGGACAGCCTGATCCAATAATCCCAGTCTTCATATATCTCCAGGTCTTCATCAAAGTAGCCGGTATCTGCCAGCACCTGCTTGGAAAACATCAGACATATGGTGGGGATATAATTTTCAAAAAGGAATCGGTCCCGGTCGAACTCCTCGGAAAATATCTTTATGGGCGGGCTGGATGACCCGGAGTTGGATTCGGCGCCGGGCTCAACCCGGACACAGGCGCAATCGGTGTAAGCCACCTGGAATCCATTTTCCGTCAGTCCCTCAATTAGGGTGGCCACATGGTCGGGAAGCCAGTAGTCATCATCATCCAAGAAGGTCACGTAATTCCCGGTGGCCGCCCGGAGGCCGCTGTTGGCTGCCGCAGACCGGCCCTGATTTTCCCGGTGCTGTATTCCGATCAGGTTTAACCCCGGCCGAAATTCCGCCAGCACCGGATCGACATCCTCTCCCCCGTCATTGACTACGATGACCTCCAGGCGATGGTAAGACTGGGTGAAGACGCTGGCTAAGGCTTGACGCAGCCGATCATGACGATTATAGGTGCGAATAATCACAGAAACCAAAGCCGTCGAGGTGACCGTATGTTCATCCAAGTGTTGGAACTGATTAGCATAGATCAACGAAAACAGTCCCTTACCCACATCGGCAGCCTCAACCAGCCAAAAAGCCTCGGCCAGGCTTGCTCCCGGCGGCAAGGTCAGAGATCGAAACCGGTTAAGCTCCAAAATTTTAGCGTGGTAATCCACCATCCTGAGCTGACTTTGATATTCCTGGATGGCCTGCGATTTAATCAGCTCAAACGGTGTGATATCAACCAGCACGTTCGGCCTGAAAGGAAAGGTCGTTTCATAAAAGGCCACCCGAAAGGTCCGGCCGGCCGTCTCGATCCTACGGCACGTCTGCCAGAGCAAATGGGCGGTGTGCCGGTGATCCGGCTGAACATCCGTGGGCGAAGGGCAATAAACCAGGGTGGGTCGGTAAGAAACAATCAGATCATGCAGTCGATCAATCGTCTCGGCATTGACCGTCAATCCCCGATCCGGATACCCCCAGAAGGACAACTTATTGGATTGAGTTACGGCAACCAACTGGATGTTGATGTTGATGAATAACGCCGGTCACGGCCGGGCCTGGTTAGTCAGTTCCCCGGCCATGACTGAAATATCTCCGGATCGTAAAGCTACGGTCCCGCCGGATGTGAGCAAACTTAATGATCCCAGATTACCAAACTTGTATTCAGACAATGCAGTCTGAGGGCATGTGGCCCAACATTTTCCGCCATAGCCTCCAGGTGGCCAAGGTGGCCGGTTTTTTGGCCGAGGAGTTGACCAAGGCAGGGGTCAGGCTGGATTTGAAGCTGGTCGAAGCCGGCGCCCTGCTCCATGATCTGGCTAAGACTCAAACCATTGGAAACAGTAGTGATCACGCGGCCTTAGGCGCGGAACTGGTGACTAAGTTGGGCTTCGGTGAGCTGGCTCGGATAGTGCTGCGGCATGTCTGGTTGAACCGAGTGTCACAAACCGCCGTGATTGATGAGGCCTTTGTCATCAACTACTCGGATAAACGGATAAAACATGATCAGGTGGTCTCCTTGTCCAAGCGGTTTGAAGACCTGGCCATTCGTTATGGCCAGACCCCGGAACGCAAAGAGAGAATCCACCGGCTTTTTCTCGAGACTCAAGACCTGGAGAAGCTTATTTTCAGCTTTCTCCCCTTTGGCCCGGACCAGGTGCCTATGTTTCAAACCTTAGAGGCGGAGCTGCCGGCATTGCCGAAGGGATGACCAGGCTGATTTACGATAGGATAAGGACATGGATAAACTGACGGTGGCGGTGTTGTCCGGCGGGGTGTCGGCAGAGAGGGAAATATCTTTGAAAAGCGGGGCCGGGGTTATGGCGGCGCTGGACAAAGACCGGTATCGGGTGCGCCGTTACGACCCGGCCACAGACCTGGAGCAGTTGGTCAAAGACAAGGACCGGATCGACGTGGCCTTGATCATCTTGCACGGTCGCTTCGGGGAAGACGGGGCGATTCAGGGTTTGCTGGATTTACTGGGCATCCCCTACCAGAGTTCCGGGGTGTTGGGATGTGCTGCGGCCATGAATAAGGTGATGGCTAAGAATATCTACCGTCAGGCCGGGTTACCGGTCGCCCCCGACCTGGCCTTATCCATCGATAAGGGTTATGACCTGGACGAAATAATCGACACCCTGGGTTTACCGGTGGTGGTCAAGCCGGTCCAGGAAGGGTCCAGCATCGGCATCGGTATTCCCGACTCCCGGGAAGAGCTGGGCCAGGCCATCGAGACGGCGTTTAAGCATGATTCTTGTGT
>JADFXY010000198.1:0-8447 GCA_015233355.1 Deltaproteobacteria bacterium
ACTCCCCATATCGTGGAGCAGGACAGGAGACGTCGTCCATCCCCCGGCCTCCGGATCCCCATTAATGTGGGCGATGTGATGATCGGGATGATCCAGGCCGAAAACTCAAAAAAAGAAACATTGACCGATTCGGACGTGCGGTTTTTGACTATCCTGGCTGGGCAACTGGCTACGGGGCTAGAGAAGATCAGACTATTTGACGCAGAAAGACGCCATAGACAGGAAGCCGACACCCTGCGCCAGGCCGCGGCGGCCATGACTTCCGACCTGGACTTAAAGCAGGTCCTTGATAATATTTTGATCCAACTCGAACATGTGGTGCCTAATGATAGCTCCTGCCTGGTCATGTTGCAGGGAGACACCCTGCAAACCGTCGCGGCCAGAGGACTTGGCGCCGAGAGTGAGTCGATTTTGCGTGACCGGCCGATGAATGAAGATACTTTGTTCCGGGAAATAAGGAGATCGGGGCAACCAGTTATCCTGCCCGCCACTCAGTGTGATCAACGCCTCCAGAACTGGCAACCAGGTCACCCGGTTTGTTGCTGGATGGGAGTACCTTTGATGGTCCGGAGCGAAGTCATCGGTTGCCTGACCATGTATAGTCAGCAGGTGGCCGCGTATGGTCAACCCGAGGCGGATCTGGCCTCGGCCTTTGCTGGTCACGCCGCGGTGGCCCTGGAAAACGCCAGGCTTTTTGGCGAGGTGCAACGGCTGGCTGTCACGGATGAGTTGATGGGTATCTCTAATCGGCGGCGGCTGTTTGAACTGGGCGAACGAGAATTCAACCGGACTCAACGGAGCGGGCGCCCCATATCGGTGATTATGCTGGATCTGGATCATTTCAAGCGGGTAAACGATACCCTGGGCCACGCTGTGGGTGATCAAGTATTACGGGCGGTGTCCGGGCGTTGCCTGAAAAATGTAAGAAATGTAGATATAGTGGGACGATACGGTGGGGAAGAAATTGTTATTGTGTTGCCTGAAACCGAGATATCCCAGGCAGGACAGACAGCCGAACGTCTCCGGCAGATAATCGCCAATGAACCGGTTGAGACTAATGCCGGTCCGGTAAATATTACGGCCAGCTTTGGGGTAACCGTGAACTCACCCGAGGTGACCGCGTTGTCTGTCCTGATTGACCGGGCTGATGCCAACATGTACCTGGCCAAGAATGCCGGACGCAATTGCGTCAAAGGATATGACTAGCTTGTTGCCTGTTGCTCGTTACACGTTGCCGGTTACTGGTTGTTCTGGATAAGGAACGAGCTAGATGCAACCGGTAATAGGTGTTCTTGGAAACGTCAATTTAGCCGTGTCAAGTATAGTTATCGTTTTCCAGTTGTGTTTGTATAACGAGCAAGCGACAAGCAACTGGCAACGAGTAACGTGTAACCAGTAACGGGTAACCAACGATTTTCAGGCTTGCAGTTGGAGCCTTACGATTTGTTCTATTCTTTTTATTTGCTCCGAATGGCCGTCTGCTCTAAAAAGCAATCCCAGGGTGAAATAGTCGCCCATGGCGCTGATGTTTCTGATCTCTGCTTGAACCAGGTTGGCCGTTGTTTGGTTGGGGAGATATAAAGACATGGTTACCTTTTGACCGGCGCTGACCATCTCTTCGGCGAGTGATTGTTTGGGAACCCGGACCTGGCAACCCTTTGTGGACAAATCGAAAATGGTTGCGTCGACATCAATTGTTCTGATTTCAAATGGGACACGGAAGGACAATGTCACGGGATAGCGGACTTTTACTCGGTTAACTGAAGCCAGCGTGACTGCTTCCACGTGTTTCGGCCAGGTGAAAAACACTGCCTCCATGCCCTTGACCACTTCCTTGACTACCGCCTGGAAGGCATAAATAATGCCCAGGTCCAGGTACTTTACAGTGGCCGAGTTGTTCTTAAAGAATCCGGTCAAGGGCAGGAATGTGTTATACAAACTAACGATCACATATTCATCGGTCATCCAACCGGCCAGTACCCCGGGCTTTTTTTCGGTAGACATTTTTTTCTCGACAACTAGTGGCAAGCCGACCATTAAGGTGTTGGCGATTCCCTCAGGTTTGGATATGATGATCCGTTCCGGCATCCCGAGCGTCCTTCATTACAGCCTTTGATATCAATCTCAATTACTTGGCCGCACTATTGACCAGGTTCAGGGCTTCCCGCAAATCCAACGAGCCGGTATAAATGGCCCGACCGGTAATGACCCCATCCAGCCCCTGGGCGGCCAAGGGCAAGAGAGCCCGGATGTCGTCTATATTCGATACACCGCCGGCAGCAATAACCGGCCGGGTGACTGCATCGACCATGGCCTTGATCCCGGTAATGTTTGGTCCTGTTTCCATGCCGTCCCGGCCGATATCGGTGTAGATAAAGGCCGCTAAAGGCAGCCCGTCGAAATCCAAGGCAATCTTGACCGGATCCAAATGCGTTTCTTCTATCCACCCGCCCACCGAGACCTTGTTGGATTTGGCGTCTATTCCGACGATAACCTGGCCGGGATAGAGAGCAGACGATTTTTCCACCAGGTCTGGGGATTTAATCGCGGCTGTGCCTAAAATGACCCGGCCCACACCCAGATCAAGATACATAGATACGGTATCTAAATCCCTGATGCCGCCACCCAACTCGATGGGAACATCCAGTTCCGTGACCATTTTCTTAATCACTTCGAGATTCTGGGGGCGGCTGTTGACGGCGCCGTCCAGGTCCACCACATGGATTAGACCAGCGCCGTAAGCTTGCCATTTCAAAGCCATATCCACTGGATTGTCCGAAAACACCGTTTCTTCATCCATCCGGCCTTGACGCAACCTGACGCAGCGTCCACCTTTTAGATCAACCGCCGGAATTACTAACATATTTGCACCTCATTCAGTGATTAAGAAGGACTGTTGCCCGTGACAGAGGTTAAAGTCAGGCCGTTCGGGTTAACGACAATCGCGTGGTCATGATCAACCGGGCCATAACCCTCAATGTATGTATACATTATAACCACAGGAAATACAACACCGGAATCATCCCTTGAGCCGGGATTTGAAGCGGTGAAAGAACCGTACTCCTGGGAGCGGCCTTTAAACCGGTATTTTGATAATAAATCTTGTTCCTTGACCGATTTTTGATTCTACCCGGATATCTCCCTTTAAGCTATCCCGAACTACAGCCAGGGCGGCATCCATGCCCACGCCGCGGCCGGAGACGTCGGTTACAGTTTCCGCTGTAGAAAATCCGGGCCTAAAAATGAGGCCGTAACATTGCTCCTCCGTCATCGTACAGGCTTCGGATGGGTCGAGCAATCCTTTGCTCATAGCGGTATCTATTAATTTCTGCTGGTCAAGACCCCGGCCGTCGTCTGAAATGGTTAGGGCCAGTTCCTGGTCGGAGCGACTCACCTGAAGCGTCACTTTTCCTTGCTCCGGCTTGTCCGCTTCCAGACGTTCTTCAAAAGGTTCAATTCCGTGGTCAAAGGCATTACGAATGAGGTGGACCAGGGGAGTGTTGAGTTCACGGGCTATCTCGCAGTCAATCCTGACCCCGTTGTCCTCACACTTAAAGACGACATCCTTGCCCAAGCGTTCGATCAGGCCGGGGATAATTTTAAGGGCCCGTCCTAAACCCCGCTTGATGGACACTTCACGTAAGCTACGGACCTGGCGGATAATTTCATCTTTGGTACGATTCTCTCCCGGCATGGCCTGGATCACTTCCATAATTTCCTTGATGCGGCTGCTATCCACCCGTAACGTGACTTCCTCCCCTCCAATTGGTTGCCCCAGGAGCTTTTCTGTTTTCCCTACCACAAAGTCAATAGCCTTTTTTAGTCCGTCCAGGCCGACCTTGGTGCTCTCGATAACCTTGTCGGGCGGGCGGTCTACATCGCGTAACTCCCTTAACTGGTTTTCTAAACCGGCCGCCAATTCTGTGACCTCGTCCAGCCCGAAAGAAGCGGCGGTTCCCTTGATGGTATGAACGCCTCTAAATAATTCATTAGCCAGAGGACGAGCGTCCATTACGCCGGACAGATTGGCGATCAAGTCGGTGAAGTGGGTCATGAGCTTTATTGACTCGCCCAGGAACTCACAGAACAGGTCGGGGTCTTCCGCAATGATTTTAAGTTGCATGTTCTCCCGTTCCGACTGAGCCACCTGCGCCTGCAGGGCCTTGGCCTGGGTGATATCCTTGAGCACAACCAGGATGTGGTCGTTGACGTCTGAGCCTTTGTTGATCAGGTGGTATTGGATGTTCACCCATTTAGGGCTTTTCCCGTCATTGCCGGGAATCTCAATTTCGCGAAAGGGATTCAGCGGGGCCAGGTCCTTTTCGGGAAGCATCCGTTGAAAGAAGATATCCAGGAAATCGATCAAACTTTGTCTTTCCTCTGCGTGCCGCCGGGTTAACCCTAACAAGTCAAGGAAATCTCTTCCCCGCAGATTGTCCATGTTCAAGATATCTTCGCAGGCCCGCGAATACTCCGGATTGACTTTAAAATCACGGCTAATAGAACACAAACCTACCGGTACCGCATCCATGATCATCCGCAACTCCGAACTGCGTTCGGATACCAGCAGATCAAGATTGCGCATGGTTTGGTCAACTGTCTTGAGCATAAGGTTAAAGGCCGTGGCCAGTTTTCCCAACTGGTCATCATCATGGACAGGCATTTCAGCGGCAAAATCGCCGTTGGAAACCCTGGCGATGGTATCCGTGATCTCATCTATCAGGGTGGCGCGAAAGATGTCCTTTTCGGTCAGCTCCTCAAGCTTTTCCTTAACCTCTTGATAATCAGAGATCAGATCTTGATCTGATGAAGCCGCGGGTTCAGGTTCCCGGCTAACTCCAGGCTGATCCGGGGGAGACAACTCGGCCGCCATTTTGGCAGCCTGGGCCAGCAATTCCTCCAGGCTTTTTCGGCCGTCAAAACTTGGTCCCAGATCAACGCCGGTCCTGGCCGCGATCAAAGCCCGCCTGGCTTGATTAACAAAACAACCGTCGTCGTGGCTCTCCTCACAATGGCCGCACAGGTTATTCACCGCGACCAATGCCCCACGGAGTTTGTCGGGATCATAGTCGGCCTCGTCCGGCGGCAGCGCCTCGGGGGCCCGGTCGGCTTTAACCTGACGTTGGCTCTTAACAAAATCCAACAAAATATCTGCGGCTGTCTGGGCCAGTTCGGTCTTTGATTCCTTGCTGATAAGTTTCTTCACCAATTGGTGGGCTTTAAAGGCATCTTTGTGACTTCCGACCGACATAAATGACACCTTTCTCTGGGCAGACCAGGCGTGGCTGTGGTGGTGGTTGGTTAAATACGAGTGAGTTTGGAGATCTCCGCGTCTTGTTTTTTTACTATTGGCGATGCTTCTTAATTACCTAACCAGAGATGCAAAATTTCAGCCTATGATGACAACGACGTCAAAATATCAACTTAATCCCAAATCAGCCCGCATTTGCTTGACGCCAAACCCCCGGGCCAGGATACGAGTCAACGTCTTGGTCATGTCGTAACCAATACCCAGGGCGTCAAACACCTGGCCGGCCGATTTGAATGCTTCCTCGGCCGACGTCTCGATACCGGATTCGCCAAGCCGCTCCAAGAGCTTGTGTAATCGTTCGTCTTTTTCGCCATTGGCATCATACCATTCCAATATCTTGTTGATTAAGGGGATAACATTGTCGGAAGCAATGCCGCCGGTTAGCTTTAGGGCGCGGAGGTGGACGGAACTGGCCACTCCTCCGACATAAATGTCGTATAATCCGTTGCTCCCGATCAAACCAATGTCAACGCAAAATGACTCAGAACAGTTTCTCAGGCAATCAGAGACCGCAACTTTGATGTCCCACTTAACCTGACGGCCAAAGAGGGCCTGATCTATGGCTAAGGCCAGGCCAAGCCCGTCCGTGTTCTGAGAAAACCGGCAAAGAGCTCCACAACAGCCTCGAATGTTGCGGATACCCCGATGGAGTACCCCAATCCGCAGGCCGACGGAGGCTAGTTCCCGGCTGACCTTGTCGATCTGGTCCGGTTTTAGCAGTAAGATCACTCGTTGGGCGTGGGTAAGTTTGGCCAATCCGGCACCCTGTCTGGTCAATTCGGTGATTTTGGCTAGCTGGTCTGTGTTCAGGACCCCGGCCGGGCAGTTGACCAAAGCGGCAAATGCGCCGTTGGACTGTTTTAGTCCGATACCCCATTGAATGTCCTGTTCGTCTGGAACACTGGACGCCTCACCTTTAAGGGCACTGGTCAATGGTCCGGGATAACGATCATCAAGGGCCAAAACCTCGACGGTGACCGCATATCCATCGTCCACCGGGTCGCAACCGAGAACTTTTCCTTTAACCTCTCCGATATCACCGATGGGCAGGTCAACGCCGAAAAAAACAATACTCCCCGGCGTAGCCTCTTCTTCGCACCCCAAGACGGTGATTAGAGATTCCTCCGCCGCTGTAAAACCTTCAGCCAATCCGAGTTCATCTTCATTCAGCATCACGTCTTTAACGATAATTTCAGCAGCCATAGCTAATTCTCCTTTCACGGCGATATTACCAGATTAAGCCGGCCGGGATCAATATGATTCATCTGATTAATTCGCTAACATATAGAAAAAGTGTCAATTTTTCCGGATATGATGAAATAATGCTTTCAGATCTTGACGAAGATTGGATAGTGCTTATCTATTAACTAAATTGATTCATAACAGATGGACATAGGACTACAAAGTGAAGCACTGAGTTATCCGCTGTCTATATATATTACTGTGTTAACAATAAATTATAAAATGAGTTATTGGTTTGATGAGTATTTATTTTGCTCAAAATAGATCTACCACCCTTGACGGAAACAAAAAAATGGTTAACATATTGTTAACAAAATTCGTAACAGGAACGGATTAAGGACTTACAACGTGTGTTTAGATTGAACAGGAGGAATTCACTATGGCTATCTTAAAATGGACACATCGGCCATTCGGGGTAGATCTGGCGGATGACTTTATTCGCCTGCAACGGGAAATGAATCGACTACTCTCGGCTGCGGGGGGCCGTCCAGGCGTTAATCTAGTCAGAACAAGTGGGGTATATCCAGCTTTAAACCTGTCTGAAGATGCTGAAAATCTGTACCTTCGGGCGGAACTGCCGGGTATCGAGCCAGAGCAGATAGACTTGTCAATAGAGGGAGATAGTCTGACTATCCGGGGACAGCGAACTATTTCAGAGGCGGACAAAAAAGTCAATTACCATCGCCGGGAAAGAGAATCAGGTTACTTTCGCAGGGTGTTGACTTTGCCCTCGCCCATCGACCATACCAAAGTGGCCGCAGCCGCCAAGAACGGCGTTTTGACCATTACCCTGCCTAAAGCTGAGGCAGCTAAACCCAGACAAATCAAGGTGGCGGCAGCCTGATTCGGAGGGAGGTGTAACTATGAGCGAGAAAGAAATTCAAGTAAAGGATAAAATGGAGCTGACCGAGCAAGAGGAACACACCCAGCCCGGACCGGTATTTGTCCCGGACGTGGATATATATGAAGACCAAAGCGCCCTGACACTGGTGGCAGATATGCCGGGGGTGGATGGGGACCATATCGAGATCGATACCAAAGACAATCATTTGATTATTGTTGGACATATCACCCCGGCGGCCGGGGAAGGTGAGCATGTCTTGCTGAAGGAGTACAATGAAGGCCGTTTCCACCGAAAATTTGTCCTGGCGGACATTATTGACCAGGAGAAGATCTCAGCGACCATGAAGAACGGGGTGCTGACGCTTGTCTTGCCCAAAATTGAACGCGCCAAACCGCGCAAGATCGCGGTAACAATAGGCTAGAGTTTGGGCGCATCGACTGGTCCCGACCGGTCGCGCTTATCAAAATTGACCACAACTGAATTCAGTTGCATATGGAAACGCCAAGGTTGCTGATTACAAAATAAGCCCTTGGCGTTTTTCGCGTTTTAGGGTATCATAAAGAATCAAGTTGTCCCCCGGCCTGAGGAGTTTGTTTAATATTGGAGGAAGTATGACTGAGCCGGTTCAAACGAGAGAGAGCATCGTCCGCGCCATGAAAGCCCACCGAGACCGGATCAGAGCCTTTGGAATAAGAAAGATCGGCCTGTTTGGCTCCTTTGTGCGCGAAAAACAAAATGCGGAGAGTGACGTCGATCTATTGGTAGAATTTGAGCCTGGCCAGAAGACTTTTAATAATTTTATGGACTTGGGTTTCTTTCTGGAAGACTTGTTCAACCGGCGGATGGAACTGCTGACGACGGAGTCGCTCAGTCCTTACATCGGGCCACGGATATTAAAAGAGGTAGAATATGTCGCCTTCGACTCAATGTCATTGACTTAAGGGTAGGGTCATCGGATCCTATTCTAATAAATGGTTAATTCCGATGAAGCCCTGAAAGGGCGCTCTAGGTTAGCCCAGGGCAACGCCCTGGGTAGGGGTGGCGACTATA
>JADFXY010000199.1:0-8434 GCA_015233355.1 Deltaproteobacteria bacterium
GACTATTGTATGGTATTTGTATAGTCGCCGCCCCTACCCAGGGCGTTGCCCTGGGCTAACCTAGAGCGCCCCGTTGGGGCTGAAGCGGAATTGACTATTTAATGGAAAATCGTTCGCCAACACGTAACCAGCATTCCCGTCAACCCGCAATCCGTAACCAATTCTCGACACAACCGGCGATGTAGCCGATGTGCTGCGGCGTCAGCCCGGGGTAAACGCCCAGCCAAAAAGTCCGGTTCATAATCGTGTCCGTATTCTTTAACTCGCCGGCCACCCGATAAGGCAAGTCTTTAAAATACGGCTGCCGGATGAGGTTGCCTCCGAACAGCAGCCGCGTCCCGATCTTGTGTTCGTTTAAGTAGTGCATCAGGTCTTCCCGGCTCCGGGTCACCTCGGGCCGCAGAGTGACGGGATAGCCGAACCAGGAGGGCCGGCTGTGGGGCGTCGCTTGGGGCAGGATCAATAAATCCTTAACCGGCTGCAATCCTTGAGTCAGCAGATCGAAGTTGCGTTGCCGGAGGTTGATGAATTCGGGCAACCGGTCCATCTGGGCCAGGCCCACAGCCGCCTGCATATCGGTAATCTTGAGATTATAGCCAACATGGGAATAAATGTATTTGTGGTCGTAGCCTTCGGGCAATTCGCCCAGCTTCCAGCCGAACCGGCGGCGGCAGGTGTTGTCGCGCCCGGTGGGACACCAGCAATCCCGGCCCCAGTCCCGAATCGATTCCACAATCCGTTTCAGTTCACCGTCATTAGTGGCCACCGCCCCGCCTTCGCCCATGGTGATATGGTGGGCCGGATAAAAAGAATACGCGGCCAGATGGCCGAAGGTCCCGCATGTGTCGTTGGTCAGGCCCGATGGCCGGGGCAAGGCCGGATCAAGGAAATATTGGGCGCCCAGGGCGTCACAGCAATCTTCAATCACCCAGAGATCATATTTGGCGGCGATCCGCAACACTTCATTCAGGTCAAAGGGATTGCCCAGGGTATGGGCCAGCATGACCGCCCTGGTTTTCGGCGACACCGCCTGTTCGATCAGGTCGGATTTAATGTTGTACGTGGGGATGTCCACGTCCACAAAGACCGGGATGAGACCATGCTGGATAATGGGATTGACCGTGGTGGGAAAGGCTGAGGCCACGGTAATCACTTCATCGCCTGGTTTCAGCCGCCGGGCGCCTAATTTGGGCGAGGTCAGAGCGGAAAAGGCCAGGAGATTGGCCGAGGAGCCGGAGTTGGTGGTGAGGACGTGCCGCAGGCCCAGAAAAGAAGCCAGCCGTGACTCGAAGGCGTCATTAAAACGTCCGGTGGTCAGCCAAAAATCCAGCGAGGCGTCCAGGAGACGGGCTATTTCCTCCGCCCCGTACACCCGGCCGGACACCGGCACTGGGGTTTGGCCGGGAATGAACCCGGACTGCCGGGGGGCATGGGCGACCTGATAATGGGACAGGCCGGCCAGCTTGGCCAGGGCGCGGAGACAGACATCCATGGCTTCTTTGGTCAACCCGGCCACCCGAACGCAACCGGCCGGGGCCACGGGGCTGGTCCGGCCCAGGTTGATCACGCCGGTATTAAAATCAACCGGTCCTTCGGCCCAGGAGTCGGCGGACACGGGCAGATGCCAGGGGTGGGCCGGGGCGGCGTCTTCGGCCTCGGTCAGATCGGCCACAACCACTTCAGTTTCGGGGTGGTCCGGGTCAACATGAATAACCAACCCCAACGGGGCCGGACCGGCCGCCGGAGAGAGACATGTCAGCCGAACAACATCACCAAGCTTCAGCACGAAATCATCCTTTCATATTCTTTGATTTGGCTGATGGTATAGTCTTTCAGGGTTACCGGGTCAACATCTTGATAAAACAATTTATACCATAAAATGCTTTTTTCTAAAGCTTGCAACACCGAATATTGGGGCCGCCAACCCAATTCCACCAGGGCCTTACTGCAATCGAGCTTAAGCCAATGGGCTTCGTGGGGGTTGGTCTGATCGTCTAACCGATAGCTCCCTTTGCCCCAGAGGGCCAGGGTGGTCCGGACGATCTCATCCACCGTGACCATTTCATCGGCCACCGGGCCAAAATTCCACCCGCCGGCAAATTTGGGGCCGTGTTCCCAGAGGTTGGCCCCCAGCATCAAGTAGCCGCTTAAGGGCGTCAAGACATGTTGCCAGGGCCGGATGGCTTTCGGGAAGCGGATAACGATTTCCTGATCCGCGCTCAAGGCCCGGATACAATCCGGGAGCAACCGGTCCTTACCCCAGTCTCCGCCGCCGATGACGTTTCCGGCCCGGGCCGAAGCCAGAGCGACCGGATATGGGCGTCCGGATTGGTTCTGAGAGAAAAACGACCGCTGATACGCGGCCGTGATCAGCTCGGCACACCCTTTACTGGAGCTGTAAGGATCATAGCCGCCCATGGGGTCGTTTTCCCGATAGCCCCAGGCCCATTCCCGGTTTTCGTAACACTTGTCGCTGGTCACGCTGACCACCACCCGGACGCGGGGCGTCAGCCGGACGGCCTCAAAGACATTGACCGTACCCATGACATTGGTTTCATAAGTCAGGTGGGGGTCGTCATAGGAGAGCCGAACCAACGGTTGAGCGGCCAGATGAAAGACCATATCCGGTTGATGTTCGGCCATGGCCCGTTGCAAATTGTCCCGATCCCGAATATCGCCATAAAGATGGGTCACATCGTCGGCCAGGTTGACGGCCTCAAAAAGATTGGGCCGGCTGGGAGGGGCGATGGAATACCCGATGACGTCGGCACCCAGTAAGGTGAGCCAGAGAGCCAGCCAGGCGCCTTTAAATCCGGTGTGGCCGGTGATGAAGACTCGTTTCCCGCGATAAATATTTTCAAAAATCATGCGATACAGTCCCACACCTTCCAGGGAGCGCGGCCGGATTCCCAGAGTTCTTCCAGGGTCGTTTTGTCCCGTAAGGTATCCATCGCCTTCCAGAAAGCGGTGTGTTTATAGGCGCAAAGCTGTTCTTGGCCGGCCAGTTTTTCGAGCGGTTCTCTTTCCCAAATCGAATCATCACCGGCGATATAGTCGATCACCTTGGGGGACAGGACAAAAAAGCCGCCGTTGATCCAGCCGCCATCGCCTTTAGGCTTTTCTTGAAAACTTCTTATCAGCAGGTCATCCATATCCAGGGATCCGTATCTTCCGGGCGGCTGGATGGCCGTTAATGTGGCCAGTTTCCCGTGATTTTTGTGGAATTTGATCAATTCGGTGATGTTGACGTCGCTTACCCCGTCCCCGTAAGTAAAGCAGAAGTCTTCATCATCCAGATACTCCCGGACCCGCTTTAACCGTCCCCCGGTCATGGTGTTTAATCCGGTATCGATCAGGGTGACGCGCCAGGGTTCACAAGAGTTGTTATGGACCTTCATCCAATTTTTTTGCATGTCGAAGGTCACATCCGACATGTGGAGAAAATAGTTGGCGAAGTATTCTTTGATGACATAACCCTTATAACCCAGGCAGATGATAAATTCGTTGATCCCGTGGCTGGAGTAAATTTTCATGACATGCCACAAGATGGGCTTGCCCCCGATCTCCACCATGGGTTTGGGCCGCAGATAAGTTTCCTCGGAAATTCTAGTGCCTAACCCTCCGGCTAAGATAACCGCTTTCATAAGAATCCTTTTGGGTTAAATGAAAACGCGCATGGCCTCGCAAATGCACTTCCAATACGGCGGATCGCTGAGACAAAGCAAAAGATTTCATTTAAATGATCATGAGTCAGGGGAGACGACTAAAGAAAGCTCAATAAATAATCGCCATAACCACTTTTTTTGAGTGGCTCGGCCAGGCGCTTCAACTGGTCTGCGCCGATATATCCCATCCGAAAGGCGACTTCTTCCGGGCAAGCCACCTTGAGGCCCTGCCGCTTTTCTATCGTCCCGATAAAATTGGCCGCATCAAGCAACGATTCATATGTTCCCGTGTCGAGCCAGGCAAACCCGCGGCCTAAAAGTTCCACTCGGAGCCGGCCTTGCCGTAAGTAGACGTTGTTGACCTCGGTAATTTCCAGCTCCCCCCGGGCCGACGGTTTGATTTCAGTGGCGATATCAACTACTTGGTTATCATAAAAATACAGGCCGGCCACGGCGTAATTGGATCTGGGATGTATCGGCTTTTCTTCAATACTTATGACCCGGCCGTCGCCGTTAAACTCAACCACGCCATATCGTTCCGGATCAGTGACCCGGTAGCCGAAAATAGTCGCGCCCTGGTCAAAGGAACAGACCCGATCCAATAAGGCCCTAAATCCCGGACCAAAAAAAATGTTATCGCCCAGGATCAGACAGACCCGCCGGGAGCCGATAAATTCCCGGCCAATGATAAACGCCTGGGCCAAGCCTTCCGGCCGGGGTTGCTCGGCGTAGCTTAAGGTTATGCCCCACTGTTCCCCGCTTCCAAGTAAATCCTGAAACCGGGGCAAGTCATAAGGCGTAGAGATAATCATGATTTCTCTTATCCCGGCCAGCATCAACACAGACAGGGGATAATAAATCATCGGTTTATCATAAACCGGCAGGAGCTGTTTACTCACCGTCTTGGTCAACGGATGCAGCCTGGTTCCGGAGCCGCCGGCTAGGATGATGCCTTTTATTAGGTCCATATCTCTCAGAATCGTAAGTTAGGGTGGTCGGCCCGGTTCCAGCGTTTGGCCGAAAGGTCCAGACAGAAATAGCGGTGTCAGGGGGGGCCGGTTTTCGGGGTGAGAGATGTCAGCCGAACGATACCATCACTACCCAGGATGAAGTCAGTCTTCTTTAAAAGCAAAAACCTGAGGATGACAGGGTGAAAGGGGAGAGAACGGAGAGGTTTTTTTATATTCTCAAAGATGTCTTAAAATCTCTTTTGTACTCTGCTTGGTGCATTTGTTTGCCATACTCCGGTTGGTTAATGTTTTATTTTGCCAGATTATTTTCGTCATGTCAATCCCAAAGTTATGTCGGCTCAAACAGGAGAAGGTTCAGGCAATAGTGTTGAATTAGGGAACAGCGTGGACAGGGTTCCGCCGCATTTCCCAGGGCGTTGCCGCCGGGCTAACCTGGTGCGCCCCGTTGGGGCTTAAGCGGTATTGTCTATTTTATAAAAATCCGTCCAACGCCCCGCCAACGAGCAACATGCAACGAGCAACATGCAACAAGCAACGAGCAACGAGCATCCCGTCTCACTCGTCTAAATTTAGGTTAAGGGCGGCGGCAATGACCTTTACCGTGGCTAATGCTCCGGGATAATCAAAATTGTCCACCTGCCTGACCAGTGTATCAGCGGGTTCGGCTACTCTACCTTGGAGTCCGCTATGCAGCGCCGCCATAAACTCAATCGGCACAAGCAAATGTTCTTTTAATATGGATACCAGCTTGTTGAGGTCTATTTGGACGCGGTCGAGATCGAAGGTCACCTCATCGGTGCTTTCCTGCTCCGGTTGCTGATTGACCGGCTCAAGTGCCTTGATAACCTCGGTCAAAGCCCCTTCAAAGTCCGCCCGCCGGGTTATCCTGCCCTCTTTGGCCTCCGCCTCGAACCGGCCGGCCGCCTGATACAGCGCCTCCGCCCCCAGGTTTCCGGCCGCACCTTTAATACTATGGGCCAGTCCGGCCAACTCGGGATAATTTTTTGTGTCCATCAGGTGGTTCAATCTGTAGACGGCGTTTTCAGCCTCCTCGACAAAAGCTCTCAACACCCGTCTCAGCGCCCCCCAATTGCCCCCCATCCGAGCCACGGCCCGGTTCAGGTCAAATCCCGCCGCCTCAAAGGACGCCCCCTTCTCTTCGGCTCCCGGCCTCCCGGAGGCAACCAAGGGGATCTCCGCCGGCTTACCGGGCTTTATCCATTTGAGCAGAATGGCAACCAATTCATCCGGTTCTATCGGCTTCGACACATGATCGTTCATCCCGGCTTTCAGACATTTTTCCTTATCTTGAACCATGGCCGCGGCCGTCATGGCGATTATGGGCAGGTCTTTTTTTGTCCTGGTCGCCCGGATTGTTCGAGTGGCTTCAAAACCATCCATCTCCGGCATTTGAATGTCCATGAGCACCGCGTCATATCTCCCTTCGGCCGCCATGTCCACCGCCTCACGGCCATTTTGGGCGATATCCACAATAAATCCGGCGTGCTCCAATAGCTCCGCGGCCACCTGCTGGTTGATTAGATTATCCTCCGCCAGCAACACTCGGGCCCCCTGGACCGGCCTGGTCTTTTCACACACAAACCGGTCATCGGCTTCCGGTGTGGCCGGCCGGGATGTCATCCCCCGGTGCTGGACGCACATAACGGCATCAAATAGCCCGGAAGGCGTTATCGGCTTGGTCAGTACGGCGTCAAGAGGCGTTTTCCCGGCCGCCGTAATAAGATACTCCCGTCCAAAGGCCGTGACCATAATAATCACCGGCGGTCTCTCCAACCGGCCCTGTTCGACCTCGAGTTCGACCCGCCGCACCGTTTCCAACCCGTCGAGTCCCGGCATCTTCCAGTCCAGCAGCAACAGATCAAACGGCTGCTGCGCATTGACCGCCCGGCCTATCTCCCGCAGAGCCTCTTCTCCGGAGCTTACCGTGACCACGTCAAAAGACCAGGCCGAAAGAATCTGCTCCAATATCTGACGAGAGGTCTCATGATCGTCCGCGATCAGGGTTTTCATCCTCCAAAGACGCCCCGGATCGCGCTGGGCCGGCGGAACCTGTGTTGTCTTTAGCCGGGCTGTAAAGCAAAACGTACTGCCCTGGTCAGGGACGCTCTCAACCTTGATCTCGCCGCCCATAAGTTCCACCAGCCTCTTGCTGATGGTCAGCCCCAGTCCGGTCCCCCCGTATTTCCGGGTGGTGGAGCCGTCGGCCTGGCTGAAGGATTGAAAGAGTTTCCCCCGATATTCCTCCGAAATTCCGATGCCGGTGTCGCGCACCGAAACTTCCAGCCGGATGTCGTCGTCCGTCCTTTCCAGGGCTTCTATTTTGATATGAATTTCCCCCTGCTGGGTGAACTTCACGGCATTGCCCACCAGATTGTTCAGGACCTGGCTGAAACGTAACGGATCACCCCTGAAATGCTCAGGCAGGTCCGGACTTAGTTCAAAAACGAGTTCCAGTCCCTTTTCCTCGGTCCGGACGGAAAACAGGTCGGTCATGTTCGTCAGTATGTCGTTTAGACAGAAGTCCGCCTCCTCCAGGCTGAGCCGGCCGGCCTCGATCTTGGAGTAGTCCAGGATATCGTTTAGTATGCTCAAGAGGGCGTTGGAGGAGCTGTGGATCTTCTGCAGGTAGTCCTTTTGCCTCGAGGTAAGCTCGGTGTTCATCATTAAATGGCTCAGACCGATGACGGCGTTCATCGGCGTCCTTATCTCATGGCTCATGTTGGCCATAAATTCGCTTTTGGCCCGGCTGGCATTGTTGGCATCTTCAGCAATGCTGATGATATTCTTTTGCTGGATCTTAAAATGGCGTTCGGCTTCATCGCGTTGCGTTTTATCATTACTTATCGAAGCCGTAAGTTCGGCCAGGCTGGTGATAAATTTCAGCGCCGGGGCCAGCCTGAATTCCGGAAGAACGGTCACCTCGCGGAGTGCTTCGAGATAAGCTGTTTTGTCGAAACCGTATTCATCCGCCTGCTTGCTGAAGAAATCCTCATCGGGGGGGACAAGGAAGAATTGGCCTATGACTATGTTGGCGATATGTCTTCCGTTAACCAGAATCGGCGACGCGGCGACCGTCATCCCGTTCTTGCAGGTATAAATGGTAGATCCTTCTCCTTTATTGAACTGGTTGGCCGACCTGGTATCACTTTCAATGCAGTTTCGGCAGGATCGTTCATTGGCCCGGTGAAAATTGGTGCAAATACCCTTCCAGCGCGATCTCACGATAATCCGGCCATCTAGACCGAAGATACCTGACGCGACTCCGATCGCGTCACAGAAGGCGTCCATTATATTCTGGATTAGTGATCGTTCTACGGCTTGCTCCAGGCCCGATAGCTCTGTTTTCGCCTCTTCCGGCTCCGGGAGGTCGTACTCCGACAGCGTCCCGTAGGGGGTGGCCAGGCCCAACTTCGTACTCAGAAAGTTGACCTCATTTTTCAACTCCACCAGGCGCGCCTCACGCCCTTGCATGAGCCGGTTAACTCTCTTCGTCTCGGCCATGGTCATTCGCAATGATTCTTATGAAAGCGGTCATCTTAGCCGGAGGATTAGGCACTAGAATTTCCGAGGAAACCCATCTGCGACCCAAACCCATGGTGGAGATCGGGGGCAAGCCCATCTTGTGGCATGTCATGAACCTTAAAATGCGCTGCCGATAGCTACGGTCCTGGGGGTTTTGTTTAACTTCAAGACGACCGGCAATATCGTTTTTCGCAGTAATAACAACAAAATGATCATAAGATTCTGCTCCGTTTATCTATTCTGCTACGGGCTCAA
>JADFXY010000019.1:0-24143 GCA_015233355.1 Deltaproteobacteria bacterium
GGGGGATAACTTCGGCATGGAAAAGCTTTAACAACTCCGTGCCCTGGGACTGAAGATGGTTAGCGGTTTCTCCCTTTTTGAAGGAGATCGGGACTTCTACGTCTTTAAGACCATTGGAAAATGACTGATGGAAGAAGTCGATCAGGTGGTCCAAGGGCATGGTGTCATCGGTTTCCTTCCGGTAGAGGTAGTATTGCTCTACAGCCCTATGGATGGCTTGGCCAAATATTAGGGCCACAGGCTTCTGCTCCCAAGGGGTGCCGTACACGTAGGAGTGGGCATACTTCATTGGACAAAGAAGATAAGTACTGAGCTGGCTAAATGATATGTGCAGCTCTTCCTGGATATTGGTCTTGGAGTTGATGTTCCGGACTTGTGCTTTCATTTTGGCCTCCTTAAAATAAGAAAAGGAGGAGGCAGGCATAGCCTACTTCCCCCTAATGGGTTAAGTCTCATCGCTTTTCCGTTTAGTTATTGATCCCGTTTAGATTTTGGATAAAGGAACTGGCTTCAGCTACTTTCAAGTGGGCCACCTTGATGCCGAAGATTTTAACGGATTCCTGGT
The DNA here is from genome assembly GCA_015233355.1 of Deltaproteobacteria bacterium. Taxonomy (GTDB): domain Bacteria; phylum Desulfobacterota; class JADFXK01; order JADFXK01; family JADFXK01; genus JADFXK01. Next base: position 566 of record JADFXY010000019.1, read on the forward strand.
CAAGGTCTTTGGAATTCATCCCGAGATTCTTGCCCAGTTTCACGATATATTCTAACTGCTTGTTGGTGATTCTGCCATTACCGGAAGCATTGCCGCCGGTCCCATTGGATTTACCGTTGCCTCCTTGGCCCTTTTTATTACCATTGTTGCCATTGTCACCAGGGTGAGGTGGTTCGTTCTGGTCTTGTGCCTGGGTGCTACGCCCGCCGTTATGCCCATTGCCATTTTCGGTTGGCTGGCTGGAATTATTGGTTGGAGCTTCTTGTTGGTTTGGCTGGTTAGCTTGGGTTCCCTGAGATTCTGGCAAATGACTAATCTCCTCTGCCCCCGTATATTCGACCCCATAGCCAGCAAACCTCAAGGATCGTGCTATGGCCCTGGTTTCAGCCAGTTCGAGTATGGCTGCGGCTAACTTTTGATCCCGGTCTACTGAAGCCATCCCAAGACCGGTGAATTTACCTTTGGTGGTAATAACTGTCGCGGTAATTACTGCAACACTCTGATCATAAGAAACAATCTCAGTTGAGATAGTGAGGTCCTGATTCTCCTCATGGGCCAGACGCAACCTACCCCCGACCTTCGGGTAGATGGTGTTGGTGTATTGGTTAGTTTTCTTGTCAAATCTGCTGATTGTAACTAATTCATCATCCCTAAATTGAATAGCAGCATTCAGTTCCATGATTAGTCCTCCTCGTAGATATAGCTATAGATTTAGATTTGTTATAACTTATTCCAGATCGGTGGATTTTGGCTTATTCGTGTAGCGGTTAGAGAAAAGCTTTTTGCAGTTGGATTTTTTGGGGGGATTTGATCTTCTGGTTAGGAATACATCTCATTAATGAAGCGGGAACGGAGAGTATCTTTACCGGCTTGCATAGACCTGTAGGTGATGGTCAGATGATCCATGGCTCGGGTTAGTGCCACGTAGAACAATCGACGTTCTTCCTCCACTTGTTCTATGGTTCCCGAAGAGTTATAATGAGGTAGGATGCTTTCATTTACACCGGGGATAATCACAGCTTTGAATTGAAGCCCTTTGGCTTGGTGTATGGTCATGAGATTTACTCTTTGCTGGTTCGTGGCCTCGGTGGATTGACGGACCGTGTTCAAGAAATCGATGAGATTATCGTGATTATTCATCATGTTGGACAAGATGTCTATGTAGAGTTGGGATAAGGATCTCTCCTTTTCATCAATTGAAGGAGGAAATTTTTCCATCACGTAGAGGATTGATAGCTCCACGGCGTCATGGTAGGATAGCTTACGGGAGCCCGGATACAGGTCAGCCTTTAACTTTTTGATGGCCTTCACGTCTAATCCTTTCCCAACTTCACCCTTGATCAAGAATCTTAATGCTGAAATTACAGCTTTTGCCTCAGGTCGATTGAAAAGTGCACCATCTTTTTGCTGGTGAGGGATACCGTTTTCGATTAGGGCCTGCTCTATTTTGGGCATCAGTTTATGGACCCGGCAGAGTATGGCTATTTCACCGTATTCATGGCCTTTCTTTTTAAGACCAATTACCTGGTCCACTATTGTTTTTGCTTCATCATCTTCATCCTTGGTATCCAGAACTTGAACTTCACCGCCATCTTCCTTGCTGGTGATCATCTGTTTCTGGATCCGGACCGTGTTATGGCAAATTAGGTTATTGGCCACCTTCAAGATGTTGCTCTGGCACCTGTAGTTTTCTACCATGGTTATGGTTTTCATATTGCTATACCCATCAGCAAAAGAAACAAAGAGTTGTGACCTGGCTCCCCTGAAACTATGGATGGATTGATCATCATCACCTGCCAACCACAAATTTTGGTTCTGGCCGGATAAAAGCTTCACCAACTCCACCATGACTTTTGAACTGTCCTGAAATTCGTCTACCAAAACGAACTGATACTTTTGTTGGTAATAATTCAATAGGTTATGATCATTGCTGAGTAGGTTATGGCTCAGAAATAGTAAGTCATCAAAGTCAACCAACCTCCGGCGTCTCTTCAATAACTCATAGAGAGTGAAGACCTTGCCCGTGGCCTGGTCATCCTCTTTAGATGAATTTTCCAAATCACTCGGATACAAAAGATCATTTTTGGCTAATCCAATCCGCCGGAGGAAATCGGTTGGTTCTCCTTTTATTTGGGCTTTAGACATAGCCTCGGACAATAGACCGGTCTGCTCTCCATTTTGGATAACTCTGAACCCGGAGTTTGGATAATTTGCTGCCCTTAAAATTCTGTAACCCAGGGAATGGAAGGTGGCCACGGTAACCTTCTCACTGGTGCCATTCAGCCTCAGTTTGAGTCGAGCCAGAATTTCAAGAACTGCTTTCTTGGCGAAGGTGATTGCCAGCAGACTGTATGGATTGATCTTTTGGTGATCGATCAGGTGAACAATTCTTTGGGTCAGAACACTGGTTTTTCCTGACCCGGCCACAGATAGAACCATCATTGGGCCATCAAGGTGGTGGATCGCTTCTTCTTGGAGAGAATTGAATTGTAGAGCTTGCATAGGTATCTCCTTTTGGATTTGGGTGTGGTTTCCAAAGATTCGTCACCAAGACATAGATTTTTATATCTGATTAGATTTATATTGATTTCATTCTACGGTGGGAGAATGGTTCAGAAATACGGATAGGATTTGGTTTCATATCTTGGGACTGGATTTGATTCAGGATAGACCTTTTAGATAATCATGCTTCGGTGAGAGAAGGAATCAGCCAAAGGGGGGTAGGGGCTATAATTTAAGAATCATAACTCATTGTACGGTCAGAGAAGAGGGTACCCGCCACTATAAATTGGGTCAACTTGAATAGAGGGCGACAACTCATATATGTCCGGGTCTACGTGCACCGGCGACTCAACCTGTACCAAATAATATGGATCATTGGTAATAGCCGCTGGCGGATTTGTGGGGCCAACTGGGGCAAGTAATGGGGTTTGGAGAGATGTGGTATGAGGCTTTTTTTAAATCAGATATCCAGTTATCTCATGCCTCGGGCAGGGAAATTGGAAGGATGTGGAGATGCAGGGTAGTTTAGTTCAACCAGTTTATAATAGTCAATTATATCAGATCAAGTATGAATTTGGAGCGAGGTAGGGTACAAGGTGGACTTGTGTATGGGCCAGGCAAGATATGAAATTTGTTGCAATATAAATATGTTATAATCATATACGCTACATACAGTGACGGTAGTCGATCATGCACTGTATGTTGCATTGCAACAAAAAACATAACAGGCGAGAAAAAAATTGGGCGATAAAGTTCACTCTGGGGGCTACTGAAAATATGGCCCCCGTTGACCTGCCTGACGGCTTTTAGACGGCTTTCTACATGCATCTGGGTGTATCTGGGTGTTGTTCGGTGCCTGATATTGTTACAAAAAGCAGGTGGAAGACACTCAGGAGCGCTCTCTCACGCCGTAGACACGGGTTCGATTCCCGTTGGGACTACCACTACTCAGGTCGAACCTGGGACATTTCCCAGGTATTTTTTTGACGCCGAACAACCATTGAAAAATCTACTCCTGTTCCCAGCCCTACCCTTTTGTCCGAAAAACCAATTGTGACCGATCTGCGTTTATCTGAGAAATCTGTGGATACATTTCTGCTACTTAATTACAAACTCGTCTAACTCAGGTTCTGGAATAAATTTGGACGCTTGAACAAAAAAAGCCGCCAATTGCCCCAATTCAGCCATCAGCGGCTCACCTACGTTTATTCAAGACAGTTCTCGCCTATTTTCCAACGACCAGAACTTCAAAGCTCCCTTTTACCATTACCGGTCTCTGTTTAGCTCCGGCCGGTACAGGTTCTGTCGGCTGCTCAAACTGTGCCCCAGGCAAATAGATATGGTGAGTTTTGGCGTCAATGGCCATTGTGCGTGACCCTCGTTGCGTTGCCACATTGTCCACTACTTCAAACTTGCCCGGAGAAGATTCTCGGACTACTGTCAGGGTCCCGTCGCCGTTGGCACTAAAAGCAAGTCCCGTCGCCGGGTCAAAGCCGTTTCCATCAACTTTTTCACCGATCGGCATCTGGGCAATTACTCTTTGTGCCTTTATGTCGAAAATCGTCATGATCTTATTATGGCAACCTGAAAATACTCTGTTATGTTCTACATCCAGTCCCATGCCGGTAGGTTCTTGGCAAGGGTTCAATGCCCACCTTTGAGATAACCGGGTGTTGAGGCTGTCGATTTCCACGACTTCATTGGTATCCTCGATATTGACGTAAACCTTTCCTTTGCCGTTGGTTACTGCGTATTCAGGTTTCCCGCCGAGGGGAATCGTCTTCACCACTTTGCCGGAAACGGCCTCAAATACCGTTGCGTCTTTACTTTTACCGTTAAATGTAAAGACTTTTTTCGAGGCCGGATCATAAATGATCGCATCCGGATTTTCACCGGTCTTGACCGTGCCCAGAACCTTCAATGTCTTCAAGTCGAAGATAGTTGCCGTGCCCGCTTTGCCGTTGCTGGTATAGCCCCGATTAAATTCAGGCGCCACAGCAATGCCGTGAACTCCCGGAGTGTCCGGGATATCACCCACGACCTGATCAGTATCGAGGTCAATTACCATGACATGGGTGCTTCGGGAGATGTACAGTCGTCGGGCGGCTGCATCTGCCGTCAGATAATCCCAGCCCCCTTCGCCGCCGACTTTAAGCCTTTTGATGATGTGGTAGCCGGAATCACCGGCAAAGCAAGGCGCAGCGATGGCCATGATACAAAAAATAATGAATGATTTAACCAAGTTGATATTCCTTTTTGATAGAATAAAAAAGAAGCTGCGATATCATCGTTGAGGAATGGAGGGGAGAATGGGCGGGCGGTCACGCCGGGTTCCCCTTTGGGAGGTCTTGCCGCCCGCCGGGGAACCTGATCGCATGTTAATCCGTTTTCTTGGCCGGGGCAGCCTGGGCTGCGGCTCCTAAGAATTTCGCCTGGTCGGGGTGCTGTCCCATCCAGTCAACCTGGCCGGAGTCAAGATGATACATGGCGCCCACCAGCTTGATCTTGCCTTCTTTGGCGAATTTACGAATATCCGGACTTGTCTTGAACAGGTCTTCAATGGATTGCCAAACGTTGGCTTTGATGGCCGCGTCGACCAGGGCCTGGTCGGCCAGTTTCGGGTCGGCCTTCTTAACCTTGGCCACCGCCGTGTTAATGTTCTTGACCAGCGGCGGTAAACTTCCGCCCAGATGTGCCCCCTTGGCCACGGCGGTCACGGCCCCGCAACTGGTGTGCCCTAAGACTACGATAACCGGCGCGCCCAGATGCTCGACGGCATATTCGGCTGACCCGACTTCGTCCGCGTTAGCCACATTGCCGGCCACCCGGATGACGAACACATCGCCTATGCCCTGGTCAAAAATGATCTCCACCGGACCTCGGGAATCGGAACAACCGATCACTGCGGCAATGGGGTGCTGACCTTTAGTGGCCGTTTCTTCCCGGCGTTGTTTGTCGGCCCGAGGATGTTCGGCTTTTCCGGCCACATACCGGTCGTTACCCTGTTTAAGCCGCGCCAAAGCCTCATCCGGCGATATCCCCGGCCCGGCTGATGAGGCCCAGACCATGACGCCGGTCAAGCACATGGCCAAACCTACAAACAGCCCCAGCCCTTTCTTCCTATCCGTCATCTTCATCCTTCTCCTCCTGGTTTAAGATTGTTCTTGGAATATACCTCGAACGGTCAAATTGTCCATTTTGAATCAGGGACCATGACCAATTTGACTTCTTGTGGCTTCACCACCCAGACAACAAGTTGTCTGCACAGCGAAGCGGCAAGAAGCAAGGCAAAAACGCCAAGTGAGCCCGTTCAAAGTATAATTATCTCTTCATTTTTGCCTTTAGTTCCAGCTTATTGATTAACCCCCCAAGACTATTCCGTTAAACCATATCACCATGCCTTATCATGAAGAAACCACGGTGTCAAGAGATATGGTCGATCCCCAATTGACCATCCACATTGATATCGTGATAAAATTAAGGCGAGATAAAATTTCAAGTCCTTGGGCGGTCGATGATTATTTATTTTTGTTTTAAATCAGCCTGTTGTAATAATTGGTAGCCGATTGGGAAAATTTTATTGACTTGCGCCGCACAAGAAGCTATCAAGTAGCCATATTATAGCTGTGATGTAGCTCGTATCAGATTAAGAATAGCTCTGACCGGCCCGATGAATCATTATCGCCTGCCCCAGACAAATTAGGCAGCCTTTCTGGATGCGCAGGGTTTCAAAACACCTGACTTCAAGAACAGGAGAGGGAAACAGATGAAAACATTTTGTACATTGAGGCGAATGATCGCCAGAAACCTGGAATACAACCCTGAAAAGATTGCCTTCATCGAAGGCCCGAGGCAATACACCTTTCGAGAAGTTGCCGACCGGACCCGAAGTATCGGAAACGCCCTGCTGGGGTTTGGCCTCAACAAGAAGGACCGGGTAGCCATCCTCAGCAAAAACAGCATAGAAAATGCCGAGTCTTACTTCAGCATACCCAACGCCGGCCTGGTCCTGGTCATGCTCAATTTCAGGCTCGCCGCCCCGGAACTTCTGACGATTTTGGATGACGCCCAGGTCTCGGCGCTGATGGTCAACGAGGAGTATCTTCCCCAATTAGAACAAATCAAAGACAGCCTGCACTTCGTGAAACACTTCATCTTTATCGGAGATCGGTCCAAGACCCCGGCCGGATGGCATCATTACGAGACGCTCATCGAGCAGACCCCGGCCCACGAACCGGAGGTGACGGTTTTTGAGGACGATCTAGCCGCCTTGATGTACACCAGCGGCACCACCGGCGCCCCCAAGGGGTGTATGGCCACCCACATTAATTATTACCACGCAGGGCGGAGCCTGACCCTGGAGATGAAAATGAATAAAGATGATGTCGGGATCATCGCCTCACCTTTATTCCATGCCACCGGCGAAGTTACTCTGATGAATGATGTTTACAATGGAACCACTTCCATCATCATGGCCCAATGGGACACCGGGGAATTCATGCGCCTGGTGGATAAATACAGGGTTACCACCGGGATGCTGGCCACCCCCATGCTGCTGTTTCTCGTCCAACACCCCAATGACGAACTGTATGATCTAAGTAGTTTGAAAAAGATTTTTTTCGCCGGCGCACCCGTCACTCCCGTGGTCTTCCAGCAAGCCATTAATCGGTTCGGGAATGTGTTCGTGCATCTGTTCGGCACGACCGAAACCGTCGGCCAGGCGACCATCTTGAGGACCGATGAGATCGCCGGGGCGCTCAAGGAAGGACGGATGGAGATACTGGGTTCTTGCGGAAGATCCTTTACCGACATGGAAGCTATGGTGGTGGACGACCAGGATCGTCCGGTGGCGCCGGGCGCCGTGGGTGAGATCAGAGTCCGGGGGCTTGGCACGGTTATGGGGTACTGGAACAAGGAACAAGAAACCGCCAAGGATTTCAGGGATGGGTGGTACTATTCCCAGGACATGTGCCAGGTGGACGAACGAGGGTTCATCTACATTGTGGATAGAAAGAAAGACATGATTATAACCGGTGGCGAGAACGTGTACCCGGCCGAGGTGGAGAGCGTTCTGTACAAACATCCCGCCGTCGGGCAGGCAGCCGTGATCGGCCTGAAAGATCAGAAGTGGGGAGAAATCGTTACCGCTCTCGTGGTGAAAAGGAACGGCTCAGATCCCACCGAAGATGACATTCGGCAATTCTGCAAGAAGGAAATCGCTGGTTACAAGGTCCCCAAAAAAGTCTTGTTTGTGGACTCGCTCCCCATGAGCGTCAGTGGAAAGCTACTCAAGTATAAGTTAAGAAATAAATATTCGGCGCCGCTTCCTTTGCCCTGAAAAATCCGCCGTAATTTGTTTTTCGGCAACCGCCGTCAGGTTCATTCGCCTGGGCAGACGGGTAATAACCGGATCGGCAACATTAACGAAAATCAGGAGGTACTATTTTGTCCAGTCAGGAACATCTCTTTTCCAATCCCCTTCCTGCCGGCCTGGGTGCTTTGGCCATGGCCTGCTTTGGCTTCGGGGCAATGTTGTCCGGAAGTGTCACCCATGATGCCGCACCCATATTGGCTGCCTGGCTGATTGGTGGTTTCTTTGTCCAGCTTGTAGTGGCCATCATTGAATTCAGAGATAAAAATTTACCTGGAGCGAATGTATTCCTTGTGTTTTCATGTATTTTTATGCTAACCGGAGCTTTGAGCGTGGGCGCCAAGTATTTTCTCCACCGGGCTGGAATGCCTTTTGACGCCTCCATTGAAGGATGGCTGTGGCTGGCCATATCCTTGTGGATTTATATTATGCTTCCCTGCTTTTTAAAGAGCCCGAAGATCCTTTTCATTCTTGGCTTGTTCCTGTGTGTCGCCCTGGCCTGCCTTGTTTCTCTTGATTTCGGCATCACCCTGGGCAGAGGCGCGATTGCCAAGACCGGGGCCTATAGTCTTTTTATTGCCGGAAGTCTGGCCATCTATCTGGCCGGCGCCATGTCTCTTAATGCCCATTTTGGAAGACAGATTTTGCCCATAACGACGCCGTTCATAAAGTAACTAAGAGAGTTCTGAACGAGAGGAGAGCCGATGTCTGAATTACCAAAAGGGGGAAGTTTTCTCGTCCAAGCGACCGACCCCCAAAGTGTCTTCACCCCCGAAGATTTCACCGAAGAACACCGGATGATTGAAACGACCGTATCACGCTTTGTGAGCGACCGGGTTTTAACCAGGATCGATGAGCTGGAATCACAGCGGGAAGGCCTGATCCGGGAGCTTCTGGGGGAGGCCGGCGAGCTGGGGCTGCTGGGGGCCGAAATCCCTGAACAATACGACGGCATGGAAATGGACAAAATCAGCTCCACCATCCTGGCCGAAGGAATGGGCAGAGCCGGCTCGTTTGCCATGACCCAGGGAGGCCAGACGGGCATCGGCAGCCTGCCCATCGTATTTTTCGGCAATCATGAGCAGAAAAGTAAGTATCTCCCCGGTATTGTCACTGGGGAGCTGATCGGGGCCTATGCCCTGACGGAACCGGGAGCCGGGTCCGATGCCCTGTCGATCAAAACTAAGGCTGTCCTGAGCCCGGACGGTAAATACTATATCCTCAATGGGGCCAAGCAGTTCATCACCAATGCCGGTATGGCTGATATATTTATCGTTTATGCTAAGATAGACGGCGACAAATTCAGCGCCTTCATCGTTGACGGCAACTCCGAAGGGCTATCACTGGGACTCGAAGAAAAAAAGATGGGGATCAAGGGCTCGTCCACCCGGACGGTCGTCCTTGAGGATGTCAAGGTTCCGGTTGAAAACCTGCTCTTTGAAATTGGCCGCGGGCATGTGGTGGCCTTCAATATCTTGAACCTGGGCCGGTATAAGCTGGCCGGAAATTCCGTGGGCAACGCCAAACTTGCTCTGGAGCTTTCCGCCGGTTACGCCAACGAGCGGAGACAGTTCAACGTTCCCATCGCTGAGTTCGGCTTGATCAAGGAAAAACTGGCTGAGATGGCGATTCGGATCTATGCCGCAGAAAGCATGCTCTACCGAACCGGCGGATTGATCGAAGACATCATGCACAGCGTAGACACCACCGGACCCGATGGGGGACGCGTCGCCGCCCAGGCCATTGAAGAGTACGCCCTGGAGTGTTCACTGAATAAGGTGTTCGCCACCGAGGTGCTGGCCCACGTGGTGGATGAAGGGGTCCAGATTCACGGCGGCTATGGAGTGATCGCTGAGTATCCCATAGAAAGACTCTATCGGGACGCCCGTGTCTATCGGATTTTTGAAGGCACCAACGAGATTAATCGCGTCTTGATTCCGACCATGCTCATCCGCAAGGCCGGCAAGGGGGATCTGCCTCTGATGGAGGCTGCGGCCCAGTTGAGGCATCGGCTTGAATCCGAGGTTGTGGCCGGGGAGAACGCCGGTGACGCGGTTCAGGCGGCCCGGGACACCTTTCTCTTTGTCTTAGGCACGGCCTGGGAAAAGCTGGGCCAAAAGCTGCTGAAGCAACAGGAAATTCTTGGGCGTCTGGCCGATCTAACCATCGCTGTTTTCGGCATGGAAAGCTCTTGGTTGCGGGCCCAAAAAGCCCTGGCTAGAGACGGCGAAGACGGGGCCAAGCGGGTCACGAATCTGGCCAAAGCCTTTATCTATTCCACCTTGCCCAGACTGGAAGTCATCGCCGGAGAAGTGGTCTTTGCCCTGGCCAATGGAACAGAACTGGCCGCCATGCAGGCCGCCCTGCGCAAGCTGGTCCAGTACACTCCCATCGACCTGATCGGGCTCAGGCAGGCCATCGCGGCCGAGATATCTGAAGCCGGCAAGTATATTGTCTAGAGCATGTTAAGGCCGGCCTTTAAGGGATTCATCTGAAGTGGTTAGACCGGATAAATTTAAGCCTCCGGAGAGAGTTGGTTTAACACAGCCAACCCTTTCCGGAGGCGTTTTGATTGAAGAGACTGCCGGTGCATTTGAATCAAGCTGAACAGCGGCCTCGACCCGGTTTCTCCCCTTTTGTTTGGCTTCATACAGCGCCGCATCCGCCCGTTTGATGATGCTGGCCATGGTATCGTCCTCTTTAAGCTCTGCGACCCCCAAACTGACCGTCATGGACTCGATCACGGGAAAGGGATGCGTCTCGATGGCACAACGTATTTTTTCAGCTATGTCGAGGGCATCCGGCAGATCGGTCTCCGTGCAGATGACCATAAATTCTTCCCCCCCCCAGCGCCCCAGCAGGTCGGTCCGTCGGATGTGGCTTTCCAGAAGCCCGGCCATCTCACAAAGTACCTGATCCCCCGCCTGGTGGCCGTGCGTATCGTTTACCCTTTTGAAATGGTCGATATCCAGCATGATGACGGATAAGGGATTGCCGTAACGCCGGGATCTTTGGAATTCGGCCTTTAGGAATTCATCTAGCCGGAGGCGGTTGTAAACTTTAGTCAAACGGTCCGTGGCGGAGAGGATCTCAAGCTCTTTGGATTTGAGTGCCAGGGTGGCATGGGCCTCCGCCAGCCGGTTCTGCGTCTCTTTGAGTTCGGAAATATCCACAGCGATGGAATATTTGGCGACACGGCCATCCGGCCAACAGAGGGCTTTTTCCTGCAGTTGGTACCAGCGGTCGTGCAAGTCGTTGAAATGTTCGAAAACAAAGGTTTTGCCGTTGGGTTTTCCGTCCTTCGTCACTAGTTCCCTGATCTTGCAGAACAGGCAGGGCTGCTCCAATTCAAAAAAGGCTTTGTAGCAACAAAGACCTGTGGAATCCCCCTGGCGTTCCTTAAGGTGTTTGTTCATATAGACGATATTATAGGTAGCTATATCGACCACATAAACATCGAAAGGAATGATATCAAAGTGAGTCTCAAAGATGAGATTCTCCAGCATGGTTATGCTCCGTATTTGGCAAAAACCTGTTCAATGTGCTCCTTGAGTTTATCCTTGTTCACCGGTTTCAAGACATAGCCCTTGGCGCCCGCTTCAATGGCTTCGATGACCATTTGCTCCTGACCGTGGGAGGTGATCATGATGATCAGGGCGTTCTTATCCTGGGCGACAATCCTTCTGGTGGCTTCAATCCCATCCATATCCGGCATCGTGATATCCATGGTCACCATGTCGGGTTTGACAGCCATGTATTCGTTGGCAGCATGTTGACCGGTGTTGGCCACAAAGATGACTCGATGGCCAAGTTCTTCGATCATGTTGGTCAGTTTCTTGATGGTGATATTGGAATCATCCACCAGCATGAAAGACAATGATTTCATCTCAGGCCTCCTTCAGACCGTTATTTCATTTGTAACCCGAGAGCCTTCGGCACTGATCTTCAAACAGGTCCTTAGGGCCGACGATATGGATATCCATTTGTCCATGAGCCGTTTCCAGGCATGCGGTGTAAAACAGCTCTCCCTTGTTACGAAAGATGGTCTTGGCTTCGGAGATGACGATTGGAGGTGACAGGCTGACCGCCGAGCCTTGTGAGGGCAGGCTTCCGGTAACATTCCCCACGATAATGTTGATCATGTCTGCGGCGGTCTCTTCAATGTATCTCTCCCGCTCCTCTTCCGCCACCTCGATGTCTTCAGCGTAGATCTCGAAGGCATACTCGATCAGGGGCTTTTCAAAACTAAAGGCCAGATAAAGCCGCAGGCTGCCCTCCACCGCCAGAAGCGAGGTCAGGTAGCGCAGCTTGAGCCTTTGCATTTTTTCCTGATCATAATGAATCCCGTGCACCTCAATATGCAGATCGTCGGTGAGAAAGATCACGGCGCGTTCCGTAACCACTTTCATAAAGGAAGCGATATTAAATTGTTCGGCCATCGAATGTAGATCCTCAAAAGTGCCCTATTAAGGGGAGGTTTTCAGGATGAAGCGAAAGGTCGTACCTTTCCCCATATCAGTTTCTATCTCCACTCTGCCACCCAACTCTTCCAATGCCGTCTTCACCGCGGACAGCCCGACTCCTCTTCCGGAAAGATCCGTGATGGACTCCCTGGTCGAGAAGAACTCTTCAAACATCATGTTCAGCACCGCCCTGTCATCAAGCCGGCGGGCCTCTTCCGGACCAAGTAAATTCAACGACACCGCCCGGGCCCGCAGCAAATCCGCGTCCACTCCCCGGCCGTCGTCGGAAACGGTCAAGATGATCTCGCTCCCCCGCGAGGCGACGGAGCAGGTGATGGTACCGACTTCGTCCTTGCCCAGGGCGCTGCGCTCGTCCGGCGACTCAATGCCGTGATCCAGGGCATTTCGGAAAACGTGAATGAGGGCTTTAGAAAAATTATTGAACCGATCGGGATCGACCAGGATATCGTCGCCTTCCATGGAAAAGGGGTAAATCGCCTTCCCGAGACGCTCAGCCAGCAGCCGTGTCGCCTTGGGATAGCCGTTGAGCAGGGACTTCAAACTGATGTGGCGGATGATACTCAAATCCTGTAGCAAGGCCACGTCTTCGGCATCAAGACCGTGAGCACCGCGGGTCATCAGCCGTTTGGCCAGGGCCTCGAGCCCGAAGGCCTGCTCGCGGGTGATGTCGATCCGGCCGCTTTGCAGCAAAAAGTCGGCTCCCAGCGCTTCTTCGATAACGGCCAGATCCCGGAGCCGGGCCTGACGCAGTTCTGATGGATTGCAAACAGCCCGAATCGCCGCCATATCCAGGTCGCGTTCAGCCTGTCTGAGGGCCGAGAGCCGGGTTTCCAGGTCATGGAGGGCCGGCGGCAGGTGGATGAAATTTATTTGCTGAAAGAGTCCCTTAAGGGTGTGGACATGGCGGTAGAGCTCACCCAGGATCTGCCGAGGAGGCGCCCCGGAGCCCAGCAGGGCCTCCAATTTTTTGTTGTCGAGCTCATCGAAATCCTTGAGAATTTCAAAAAAATCAGGAGTCTCCCGAACGGCCGAGACAATGAACTTCAGTCGCCGGCGCTCCAGGCGGATCCCGTGCTCAAGTTCCTTTTGGCCGGTGATGTCGGTGAGGATGAGCATCAATTTGTCATCGCCAAGAACTTTGTACTCGGCCCGCAGGTACTTGCCGCTCAGCAGGAATTCGCCCGGCATGAGTGAGATGTACAGATCGCGTTTGAAGCTGTCGGGATCGGAGAGTATCCGGGCCACATTGGCGGCGAAGTTATGTCGCTCCGGGCCGTCCTCAGGGTAAAGGAGAGCGTTGATGGGTTGATTGGCAATGGGAATGTTGAAGATCTTCCCGCACTCCCGGCTGTATTCTTCATCCACCAGCAGGTCCCGGCCGAAGGACAGGAAGCCCTGACCGGAGTTGTTGAGCAGGGCCGATATCTTGGCCCGGGCCATGGCGGATTCGAGATGGGTCCGGACCCTGGCTCGAACTATGGCCGGATTAAAGGGCTTGGTAATGTAATCCACCGCCCCGATCTCAAGGCCTTTGGTCTCGTCTCCCACTTCACTCATGGCCGAAACGAAGATGACCGGGATGTGCCTGGTGCGCTCATCGGCCTTAAGAATGCGGCAGACCTCGTACCCGTCCATATCGGGCATGAGGATGTCGAGCAAGATGATATCGGGCGGACTGTCCGATCCGGCGCGCTCAAGGGCCTGTGAACCACTCTTGGCTACCACGGTTTTGAAATCGGACTTGAGCGCGTCGGCCATGAGCGTGATGTTGGCCCGCTCGTCGTCGACAACGAGTACTCGCAGTTTTTCGTTGGAACTCATGAATCGCCCTTTGGACTTAGATTTAGAATTTGAGCGATGGGGTCGAGAGCGGCCAGGGCATCGTCGAAATCAAAGGCATCTACGTGGCCTTCCAGAACATCCAGAGTAGACTCAAGGCCCGCTCCCGCCAGCGCCGTGCGCAAAGAACCCAGGAGGTCTCCTGCTTCCGCATCTCCGTCTTCGAGTAATCGGACTATGTTGGGCAGCAGGTCTCGGGCGGTTTGAAAATCCGGTCCTCCGGAGACCGGGGCGGCCTCTTCCTTAGCCGCTTCGGCCTCAGCCTGAACCCAGGCGGCCAGACCCGAGAAGACCCGGTCCAGAGAAGCCTTGAAAGGAGGAAAGAGCTCCCGGGCTTGTTCCTGGTGGTCATCCTTCAGGGCCAGTTCAAGGGCGCCGGCGGTCTGGAACAGGGCCTGGGCCCCGATATTGCCGGCCACTCCTTTAATGGTATGGGCCGCCCGCCGGGCTTCATCGAACCGGTTCGCCTCCAGGGCGGCGCGGATGGAGTCTCCGGCATTTTGATAATCGCTATAGAATCCTTTGAGAACCTTCAGATAAACCCGGGTGTTGCCGGCCACTTTCCGCAGTCCGTCGGCAACGTCCACATCGGGCAGTTCGGGCAGCGAAACCGGGGCTTCCTCGGCCTTCCGGATTGGGGCCAGGGAACACTCCCGTTCGCCGGGCTGAATCCAGCGTACTAGAGTCGCATAGAGTTCATCGGGATCTATCGGCTTGGTGATGTGGTCGTTCATTCCGGCTTGCAGGCTTTTTTCCCGGTCGCCCGCCATGGCGTGAGCGGTCATGGCCACAATGGGCAAACATTGCAGCCGCTCATGGGTCCGGATCAACCGGGTGGCTTCCAGGCCGTCCATCTCCGGCATCTGGATGTCCATGAGAACAAGATCATAGGAACCGGCCAGGACCGCATCCACTCCGTCTCGTCCGTTACCGGCCGTGGTGACCCGGAGTCCCGCGGCTTCCAGGAGTTCTGAAGCCACCTGCTGGTTGAGGACATTGTCTTCCACAAGTAAGATGTGGGCGCCCTGAATCCCGTTCAGCAGGGAAGTGTCCAGCTTGCCCTTACCGGCGCCGGCAGCCCTGGTGTGATACACCTCTTCCTTGCCGAAGATACTCAAGATCGTGTCGAAAAGCACCGACTGGTTGACCGGTTTGATCAGAAAGCCGTCCAGGTTGGCTTCTTTGGCCTGAAGGAAGACTTCCTCGCGGCCATAGGCTGTGACCATGAGGATGGCCGGGGTCTGGGCCAATCGGGTGTGAGCCTTGATGCGCCTGGAGGCTTCGATGCCGTCCATCTCGGGCATCTTCCAATCCATCAGGACCAGGCTGAAAGGTTTCCCCTCAAGGGTCGCCTGTTCCAGCAGATCCAGAGCCTTCAGGCCGGAGGAAACTGTTTCAACCTGGAAATCCATTCCGGCCAGATTGGATTCCAGAATCTCTCTGGAAGTGGTATTGTCATCCACCACCAGCACCCGCATCCCGTGCAAGTCCGTTGAGAGCGGCGGCAGTTCACTGCCTTTTCGGCCCAGGCCGAAGACAACCGAAAAACTAAAGGTACTCCCTTCACCCGGCCGGCTCGTCACCTCAATGTGGCCATCCATCATCTCCACCAGCCGTTTGCAGATGGCCAGACCCAGGCCGGTGCCTCCGTAACGGCGGGTAGTGGAGCCGTCGGCCTGACTGAACGACTGGAAAAGCCGTCCGATTTGATCTTCCGTCAGCCCTATCCCGGTGTCTTTGACCGAAAAGCGCAGCCGAACGCGCTCTTCGAGAGATTCCTCCAGTTCCACCTGAATCACAATCTCGCCTTCTTCCGTAAACTTGACGGCGTTGTTGGCCAGATTGATCAGGACCTGTCCGAGGCGGAGCGGATCGCCCAGCAGACAGCGGGGGACTTCCGAGGCCACGGAAAAGAGGAGTTCGAGTTCTTTTTCCTCTGTTTTGATGGTGACAATGTTTGAGATATTGTCCAAGACATCGTCGAGCAGAAAGTCGATGGTCTCCATTTCGAGCTTGCCGGCCTCGATTTTGGAAAAGTCCAGGATGTCGTTGATAATGCCCAGGAGGGAATGAGCCGAGGTTTTTATTTTTTCTATGTAGTTTAGCTGTTTGGGGGTGAGATCCGTCTGCAGGGCCAGGTGGCTCATGCCGATGATGGCGTTCATGGGGGTCCGAATCTCGTGGCTCATGTTGGCCAGAAACTCACTCTTGGTCCTTGTTGCCGCCTCCGCGACTTCGCGTTCTCTTTCCGCCTTTTCCTTTTCCTTGCGCTCGGTAATATTTAAAATAGTGCCTTCATAAAGTTGCAGTTCGCCCGCTTCGTCCTGGATGGTGCGGGCCGATATAGAACAGTAAATGATACTTCCATCCTTTTTGTAAAAATCCGTTTCAAATTCAATAAGCTGCCCGTCATTAGCCAGTATTCGCTTAAACTCAT
Organism: Deltaproteobacteria bacterium; assembly: GCA_015233355.1. GTDB lineage: Bacteria > Desulfobacterota > JADFXK01 > JADFXK01 > JADFXK01 > JADFXK01. Next base: position 17,199 of record JADFXY010000019.1, read on the forward strand.
CGCGATCCCGACTGTGAACATACAATTGTTCAGACAAATTGGTTATCGATGAAATCAGGTCATCGGGTGAATCATAACCCAGCATTCCGGCCAGAGACGGATTGGCGCTGATAAATACACCACTCGGGGCAGATTGGAATATCCCCTCAACGGCATTTTCATAGATACTGCGATATTTTTTCTCTGCTGCCTTCAGGCTTTCGGTCATACTCTTCAGCGAGGCATTCAATATTCCTATTTCATCGGAGCTGTCCGACAACCAGGCGATATCACTCCGGCCGATGGTCACCTTTTTGGCGATCTCGACGATCTTGTTAAGTCTCTTACTTATGGAAAAGCCGAGAGAAAGCCCGATAGCCAGGGCGACAAGAAAGGCTGCAATACATATGAGTATGGCTCTTTGGAGAAAAACAACTCGTTCCCGGTAGAACTCGCGCTCACTCATCTCCAGGCACAGATACCATTTCCAGGCCGGGAAGTAGTCGAATGTCCCGATTTTATCCTGACCATCTTTTGTTTCATAGGCCGTCTGGCCTTTCTTTTTCCGAATGATGTCTTGAATATACGGCAGACTCTTAAGACTGACCTTCGAATCCATGGTGGGATGATAAACCACCTGACCATCCGAATTGATAATATAGATGAACCCGGTATTTTTATATTTGAATTTCTTTATTTCAGCGATGGCCTCACGCCTGGCGTTATCCACGACCTCTTTGCTGTCGAACAGACCGACATCCTTCAATATATCCGAGCTTGATTGCAGTTTTTGAATGTTCTTTTCCACAAATTCAAAAAGCAATTCATTACTGACATCACGAACGACCATATTGATGGAAGCTGTTCCGCTGATCGTCAGAGCAATAAAGACTCCCGTGATCAACAGGCAGATGGACAGGTTGATTTTGGTTTTTATGGAAATCATCATCGTGAAGAACCACGCTCCGTTGATTTAATCCGCAGATTTCGTCCAATTGTGCAGATCAGGCCAGACTGGGCAATTGAATTCAAGCCTCGCTCGGCGGGTCTCCGCCATGTGCGTTCATCGGGTGAATCTGGGGAGTTACTTCCGCCTGCCCATTAATAAAACTCGTCGAATTAGATCTATTTTATGATGTAACTGCAGTAACCGAGAACCTTTGTCGGGATGTTGATCCCAAGGCGCTTGGCGGCATCGAGGTTCACATAGACCATCTGTTTGGATGCCGGTTGTGGAAGGATATCCCCTATGTTCTTCCCGCCGAAAACGTCGGAGAGAATCACTGCCGCCTGAACCCCGCAGGCATCAAGGGGATTGTAATGACCGATAAGCTCATCCGTGGGTTTTATCTTTTCAAGATCTATCGTATCTTTATGCCCGACCACCGGGATGCCCATTTTGAAAAGTCCGGCAAATTCCGGTCTTCTTATGGCCACGCCGCCGCCAAAAGCATCGACACCGGACTGTTTGATCTGGGCCATCACCTTATCGACACCATCATTCAAATCAAAGTAGATGAATTCCAGGCCTTCTCTGGCCGCAACCGGAACCTCTTCATGCCATTTTTTGAAATACTGATCCGCCGGAACCTGGGAATGGTAAACAATTCCATACTTCTTGGCAGACGGTAAAACCATTTTTAGAAGCCGAATGGTTTTCACAGGGGGATACATCAGATAAACCACGGCGATATTTGATTTGGAAGGTTTATCCAGTGGCCCGCCCACCAGATTGACGGCGACAGGCTGATAGAGAGGTGAGGCGACCTGCGGAATATTAGTTCCTTTTATTTTGTTTCTGACAACCATGCTGATCCAACCGCAGGTCAAATAGGCGTCGATAAAGCCCTTGTTCTTTTCTACAAATGCTTCGGCTTCCGGCGCGGAAGACTGGTCTCCCGTCGAAGTCAACAAATCCACATATTCAATGTTCTTTCCCTCTTTGTATCCTCGAGCCGTCATTTCTTCTTTGAAGCTGGCGACGGTGCCGGCAAAATTGTCAGGGGGCAACCGATATCGGATAGTGGCGACCTTTTTTTTCTGGACGGGCTCACCCGCATCTGCCGTGGATTTGTATCCGACCCATGGAAAGAGTAGCATAAAACAGATAATTCCATACCATGTCCTCATTTCGATCCCCCCCCGGTTTTCATGATGCTGCAAATATTAAGGTAAAGTACCGACTCAGGCGACCGCGGATTGTACCAGTTACGGGATTTTTGTCAAGGTCCGCGGCTGCGCTATTCAAGGCAAAAGTATGAAATATTCATGTTGATGCTGGATTGAACTCCGCCTCAGGGTCAGTGAAGCGCCGCCCTGGGGATATGGCTACAATACGCGCGGCCCCCTTAACTCAATGGGTCTCCGCCATGTGCGTTCATCTGGTGAATCTGGGGAGTTACTTCCGCCTGCCATTAATAAAACTCGCCTAATTCGATTTATTTTATGATGTAACTGCAGTAGCCGAGAACCTTTGTCGGGATGTTGATCCCGAGACGCTTGGCGGCATCGAGGTTCACATAGACCATCTGTTTCGCCGCAGGTTGGGGGGTGATATCACCTATGTTTTTCCCGCCGAAAACGTCGGAGAGAATCACTGCGGCCTGAGCCCCGCAGGCATCAAGGGGATTGTAATGACCGATAAGCTCATCCGTGGGTTTTATCTTATCAAGTTCTATCGTATCTAGTTTTGGCCCGACCACCGGGATACCCATTTTGAAAAGTCCGGCAAATTCCGGTCTTCTTATGGCCACGCCGCCGCCAAAAGCATCGACACCGGACTGTTTGATCCGGGCCGTCACCTTATCAACACCATCATTCAAATCAAAGTAGACGAATTCCACACCTTCTCTGGCCTCCACCGGGGCTTCTTCATGCCATTTTTTAAAATACTGATCCGCCGGAACCTGGGAGTGATAGACAACGCCATATTTTTTGGCAGCCGGCAAAACCATTTTGAGGAGCCGGATGGTTTTTTCTGGGGGATACATCAGATAAACTACGGCAATATTTGACTTGGGAGGTTTATTTAACGGCCCGCCCACCAGGTTGACGGCGACAGGCTGAAAAACGGGTGAGGCCACCTGGGGAATGTTCGTCCCCTTGATTTTGTTCCGGACAAACATGCTGACCCAACCACAGGTCAAAAAAGCATCGACAGAGCCCTTGTTCTTTTCTACAAATGCTTCGGCTTCCGGTGCGGAAGACTGGTCTCCCGTGGAAGTCAACAAATCCACATACTCAATGTTCTTTCCTTCTTTATATCCCCGAGCCGCCATTTCTTCTTTGAAACTAACGACGGTGCTGGCAAAATTGTCAGGAGGCAACCGATATCGGATAGAGGCGACCTTTTTTTTCTTGACGGGGTCACCCGCATCTGCCGTGGATTTGTATCCGACCCATGGAAAGAGTAAAATAAAGCAAATAATTCCAAACCATGTCCTCATTTCGATCCCCCCAGTTTCATGATGCTGCAAATATTAAGGTAAAGTACCGGCTCAAGCGACCACGCATTGTACCAGTTACTGGATTTTTGTCAAGGTCCGTGGCGGCGCTATTCAGGGCACAATCATGAAATATTCTTAAACCGACCAGGTCCGCCCTGTTAAGTTCATTTGAAATTCGGCGGCACCGCGTAGTTCTGTATCCAGACTCATTCAGTCCTCCCTTAACAGTCCGCGGCCGGATTTCGTACATTTTTGTTACTTCCTACTTGGGGCACGACATTATTGTCAGCAAGGGACGGCCAATCTCTTTTGCCGCGAATCATGGCCTTAAAGATTATCGTTATAACTTAGCCTGTTGGATCTAGCGATCAAGGCTGGCACAATTCTTGTAATATCTTGTAGTATAAGTTGCTGCATCCCGGGATAACTTTAACCCCCAACCTTGAAACAGCATTACCCCTGTTTCTTGAATAACGATCAAAATGATGAACTGCAATTAACCCTTAATTCATATGGAAGCAAAAGGCATCTCTGAAACCATCTGGTTGATTTATCAGGATTACGGCCCAACTAAAATCTATGACGCAATAATCGAGTGTTGCCGATAAAAGCACTCCGGCCGATCCCTTGGCTCTAAAGTAATGTATTTTTATATAATTACCACCCATGGAGGAAAGATACATGGCCCGAAAACATCTCCTGTCATTTTTTATCTTGATCACTATGTCGTTGCTGTTACTATCCGGTCCCGCCATCCAGACCGCTAAGGCGGAGGACACCATAAAGGTGGGGATTCTCCATTCACTTTCCGGAACCATGGCCATCAGCGAAACCTCTCTTAAGGACGTCGCCTTGATGACCTTCGAAGAAATCAACCAAAATGGCGGCCTGCTGGGTAAGAAAATTGAACCGGTGGTGGTCGATCCCGCCTCCAATTGGCCTCTGTTTGCCGAAAAGGCCCGAGAACTCATTGATAAGCACAAAGTCGCCGCGGTCTTCGGCTGCTGGACGTCAGTCTCCCGAAAGTCCGTCTTGCCTGTATTTGAAGAGCTGAACGGGCTTTTGTTTTATCCCGTCCAGTATGAAGGTGAGGAATGCTCCAACAATGTCTTCTACACCGGCGCCGCGCCCAATCAGCAGGCCATTCCGGCCGTGGAATATCTCATGAGTAAAGAAGGCGGCGGGGCCAAACGCTTTGTCCTGCTGGGTACCGATTACGTCTATCCCCGGACCACCAATAAGATATTACGCGCCTTCCTCCATGCCAAGGGCATCACCGACGCCGATATTATGGAGACATACACCCCCTTCGGCCACAGCGATTATCAAACCATCGTCACCAGTATCAAGGATTTTTCCGCAGCTAAGAAAACCGCTGTCATCTCGACCATCAATGGCGATTCCAATGTCCCGTTTTACAAGGAACTGGCCAATCGGGGGATAAAGGCGGAGAACATTCCCGTAGTCGCTTTTTCGGTGGGTGAAGAAGAACTGCGCGGGATCGACACCAAACCCCTGGTCGGCCATTTGGCCGCCTGGAATTACTTCATGTCCATAGATACTAAAGAGAATAAAGAATTTATCAAAAAATGGCAAGATTATGTCAAAAAGCATAACCTGCCCGGAGGCGACAAACGAGTCACCAACGATCCCATGGAAGCCACCTACATCGGCATTAAAATGTGGGCCCAATCCGTCCTGCAGGCCGGCACCACGGATGTAAACGCCGTCCGGCAAGCCATGGGCTATCAGAAGGTTAAGGCCCCCTGCGGCTTCGACATCACCATGGACGCTAAGAACCACCATTTGCACAAACCGGTTTTCATAGGTGAAATACGGGCTGATGGCCAGTTCGATATCGTCTGGAAAACGCCCGGTCCCATCAGAGCCGAAGCCTGGAGTCCTTATATTCCCGATAGCGCCAAAAAGGTCGCCGATTGGACTTATCCCTGGGTCTGCGGCAATTGCACCGCCCCAAAATATAAATAAATGCCGTCAACTGATCTTACAGCGCCCTCTTCCCCTAGAGGGCGCGTCATCAATCCGGGTGGGCTACTATGTTGTTCATAAAGACTCTTTATACCCTTATCGTGTTTTTAAGCGCCTTTTTCATCCTGGCCTTCGCGCCGCAGGGTTTCCCAGATGAAGGCAAGCTGGAAGAGTCTATCGGACACCTGGGCTCATCCAGCCGCCAGGAGATCATCGCCGCGGTGGAGGCCCTAAGGCAATTGGGTGACCACCGGGCCCTGCCCGCCTTAGAGGCTCTGCTCGACCGAAGATTGCGCGTCACCAAAGCCGGGCGCATCTTGATCAAAGTCAAAAACGGCCACGGAATGATGGACGCGGTGACCGGGGCGGTGCTGGCTGAACAATTAGACGGGCTAGACACTCCGGTCATTAATAACCAGGTCAGGATCATCCTGGGCCAGACCATCGCCATCCTCAAGCTGGTCTCGCCCGAGGCAGAGCTGCGGCTGGCCGCGGCAGAGGAGCTGCTTCAGCATCCCCAAGAGGAGGCCACCTCGGCCCTGCGAGCGGCCATCGACCGGGAGAAAACCACCAGGGTCCGCCGCGCCCTGGCCCTGGCCCTGGCCTTGACCGAAGTCGCCTGCTCCAATAAAGAGCGCCGGATAGCCGCCTTAAACATTATAGGCCAGTCGGACAATCCCAACTTTATCGTCAACCTGAGGCCTCTTTTGGCCAGGCAGGCCTCAGGAGAATTCCAGGAACCGGATGAACAGGTCCGGCAGGCCGCCAGGTCCGCCCTGAGCGCCATCGAACGGCATATGGTCGTGGTCGGCGTTTTGCAAAATCTGTTCTACGGGCTGAGCCTCGGGAGCGTCCTCCTGCTGGTCGCCCTGGGCCTGGCCATCACCTTCGGCCTGATGGAAGTGATCAACATGGCCCACGGCGAAATGTTAATGCTGGGCGCCTATTCCACCTATGTTATTCAGGGGATATTTAAAGCCCATTATCCCGATCAATTCGCCTGGTATTTGGTCGCCTCCATCCCGACGGCGTTTATCGTTTCCGGGGTGGTGGGCATGATCTTGGAACGGAGCATTATCCGGTATCTCTACGGCCGGCCCCTGGAGACGCTGCTGGCCACCTGGGGGATCAGCTTGTTGTTGATCCAGACGGTCAGACTTATCTTTGGGGCCCAGAATGTGGAAGTGAGCAATCCCCCGTGGCTTTCCGGCGGCTGGGAGCTCATGCCCGGATTGATGCTGACCTATAACCGGATCGCCATCATTGGTTTCGGCCTGGGAGTGGTCCTGCTCGTCTGGGTGTTTCTCAACCGCAGCCCGCTGGGACTGCAGGTCCGGGCCGTCACCCAGAATAGGGCCATGGCCGCGGCCCTGGGCATTTACACCTCCCGGGTCGACACCTGGACGTTCGGCCTGGGCTCGGGTATTGCCGGGTTGGCCGGGATGAAAAAGGCGCTTAAAAACACGATAAGGGTATAAAGAGTCTTTATGAACAACATAGTAGCCCACCCGGATTGATGACGCGCCCTCTA
>JADFXY010000001.1:0-46331 GCA_015233355.1 Deltaproteobacteria bacterium
CTGTTGTGACCCCAGAAAAACTGTCCGATGAACATAAAACTTGAACATCGAGTAATAGAATCCATGGGTCTCTTTTAACCGAGCCGGATATCAAAATAATGACAAGAATGTTACAATTTGGCTATAGAGTTGAACAGGAGGGGGTGGTTTTTATAATTAATTCTGTAAAATAAGTAGATTAAGTAAAGAAGGGGATCAGGAGAAGGCCGGCCGTTTGATTTGCCTTATAATTGTTTGGCGGCCGTCACGAAACTGTAACAATTCTCAGTTATCCTCGCCCCAGATTTAAATCAACCTCCATGGGAACATGGAATTTTTCAAAAGAATCCAGAGGAGAAAGCATCATGAAGAAGTTTTTGGGAAAAGGCGCCGGGTTTATCCTGGGCGCAATCGCCATGTGTGGCGTCATAGGCGCAGGCCCGGCCGTGGCGGGTGACAAGATATCAATTACAGGATCCACCACGGTGCTTCCAATCGCCCAGAAAGCGGCGGAAGACTATATGAAGAAGCATCCCGACGTCAATATCTCCGTGGCGGGTACCGGTTCAGGTGACGGCGTTAAGGCCATTATTGACGGCAGCGTCGACATCGGTGATTCCTCCCGGGACATGAAGGATAAAGAAATACAACATGCCAAGGAAAAAGGGGTTACGCCCGTAAAGCATGTGGTCGCCTTTGATTGCATCGTGCCCGTCGTCAACCCGGATAATCCGGTCTCCGAGGTGACAACTCAACAACTTCGAGATATTTATAACGGCAAGATCAAAAACTGGAAAGAAGTGGGCGGTCACGACAAGCCCATTGTGGCTGTTTCCAGAGATACCAGCTCCGGAACATTTGAAGTGTGGGAAGAAAAGATCCTGCAGAAAGACAAGGTCCGGCCCGATGCCCAACTTCAGGCCTCCAACGGCGCCGTGGCCCAGGCCGTGGCTGGAAACAAATACGCCATCGGCTATGTTGGGATCGGATACCTGAATCCCAAATTAAAAGGCCTGAAGGTAAACGGAGTGGTCGCCACGGAGGAAGCCGCCAAGAAGAAAACTTACCCCGTGGCCAGAGAATTGTTCATGTTCACCAAAGGTGAGCCGACCGGTCCGGTGAAGTCCTTTTTGGATTTCGTGAAGAGTGCGGAAGGTCAGAAGATCGTTAAAGAAGAAGGCTTTTGTCCGATCAACTAATGAGGACTTTGATCATGAGCGAAGGGGAAGTTCAGATGTTGGCACTCCCGGCCGGTAGCAATCAAGACGAAGAGCCTGTGCCCAGAGGGGTGGAACTGAAGGTGCAAGAGGGCCTACCAAAATACCTCTTTCTTGCGGCTGCGTCTACTTCTTTGTTTGTTATGGCTTTGATCCTACTATTCCTATTTCGGGAGGGTCTGGCGATTTTGGGGAAGGTCGACCTGATCAGTTTCATTTTTGGGAAGTCCTGGTACCCCACCTATGATCCTCCTGAATTCGGAATTTTTCCTTTGATCGTTGGGTCCGGGGTGGTGACGCTGTTCTCTTCGCTCATTGCTATTCCCCTGGGTGTCGGTACGGCCCTTTACCTGTCGGTGTTGGCCGGCCCCACCGTCCGGGAATATGTTAAAGCGGCGGTGGAGCTGTTGGCCAGCTTACCGTCGGTGGTTCTGGGGTTTTTGGGGATGGTCGTGATCGGACCGTTTATGCAGCAGGTGCTGGATGTGCCGACCGGCTTGAATATAGCTAACGCATCGATCGTCCTGGCTATCATGGCCATACCGACCATTGCCAGCATCTCGGAAGACGCCCTCTATTCAGTTCCCCGAGATAATCTGGAGGCGTCATACGCCCTGGGCGCGACAAGGTGGGAGACCATGAGCCGGGTTCTGGTGCCTGGGGCTTTGTCCGGGATCGGGACCGCTGTCATTTTAGGTATGGCCCGGGCCATGGGAGAAACCATGGTGGTCTTGATGGTTGCCGGCGGGGCGGCCCAAATACCTTCGAGTTTGTTCGATTCGGTTCGGCCCATGCCGGCCTCCATTGCCGCGGAAATGGGAGAGGCGCCGTTCGGCGGTGACCATTATCATGCCCTATTCGCCATTGGGATTGTGCTCTTTTTCCTGACTTTGGCGTTCAACCTGATCGCCAACTACGTGTCCGCAAGATTTCAACAAAAAGGGGCGTCAACTCTATGATCGCAGCCACATCTAAACGTTATCGCCTGATAACCGAGCTGGTGGCTTTTTGGATAATTCGACTGTCGGCCGGGTTGGTGGTCCTCACCCTGGGGGGAATCGTGTTATTCCTGCTTTATCGGGGCGCGGGCGCCGTCAATTGGGCTTTTCTGACCGAGTCGCCTACGGACGCCATGACCAGGGGAGGTATTTTCCCAGCCATTATCGGTACGTTATATCTGACCATCGGCTCGAGCTTGATCGCCCTGCCTCTTGGTGTCGCTTCGGCCATTTATTTAAGTGAATACGCCAAAGACGGGTGGACGCTGCGGCTGATCAGACTGGGGATTCAGAATCTGGCCGGGGTTCCTTCCGTGGTTTTCGGCCTATATGGACTGGCCCTGTTCGTGGTCTTCCTGGGCTTTGGAGTCAGCATTCTGGCTGGGTCTTTGACCCTCGGCTTTTTGGTCTTGCCAACCATTATAGGGGCCTCGGAAGAAGCCATCCGGCAGGTTCCGGCCACGTTCAGAGAGGCTTCTCTGGCCTTGGGCGCCACCAAATTTCAGACAATTTGCCGGGTCGTGTTGCCTTCCGCCATGCCTGGTGTCATCACCGGGAGTATTCTGGGGGTCGGCCGGGCGGCCGGTGAAACCGCCCCGATCATGTTTACCGCCGCGACCTTTTACACCCGGCATATGCCAACCTCACCCTTTGACCAGGTGATGGCCCTGCCTTATCACATCTATGTGCTGGCCACCTCCGGGACCCACATCGACCAGACGCGGCCTCTGCAATATGGAACGGTGCTGGTGCTCATTACTCTTGTCTTGGGGATAAACATTTCTGCCATTATCATCAGAACCCGCATGAGAAGAAAAAAGACATGGTAGTCAATAATGACAACACGATAATCGAAGCTCGCGACGTCGATTTCTATTACGGCGATGTCAAGGCCCTAAGAGGGATTACCTTAAGCGTCGTCAGGAACCGGGTGACGGCCTTGATCGGCCCTTCCGGATGCGGGAAATCCACTTTTTTGCGGTTGCTTAACCGGATGAACGATCTTATCCCCGGCACGCGGGTGGAAGGCCGGGTGGCATTTGAAGGGAAAAACCTGTATGACGATGACGTGGACCCGGTGGAAGTCCGCCGGCGGATCGGCATGGTCTTTCAGAAGCCCAATCCCTTTCCTAAGTCCATCTATAACAACGTGGCCTACGGTCCCAGACTGAACGGCATTAAGGATAAGAAGAAATTAGACGAACTTGTCGTTCGGTCCTTGAAACAAGGGGCCATTTGGGATGAAGTCAAAGATACGCTGGATAAGTCGGCCCTGTCGTTGTCCGGTGGGCAGCAGCAGCGGTTGTGTATAGCCCGGGCTTTGGCCATGGAGCCCGATATTTTGTTAATGGACGAACCGACTTCAGCTTTGGACCCGATTGCCACCAGTCGCATCGAAGAGTTGGTGGAAGTCTTGAAGAAAGACTATACCGTAGTTATCGTAACCCATAATATGCAGCAAGCGGCTCGGGTTTCAGACGAAACCGCCTTTTTTTACATGGGTGAAATGGTTGAAATGGGTAACACGGAGAAGCTCTTCACCAAACCGGATAAACAGCAGACAGAACAGTATATCACCGGAAGATTCGGGTAGCCTGATGTTCCTGGTCGGCGAAATAAGGCCCCGGTTTAGAAAGCGGCCGGACAGGAACGACATATCCCTAATAAAAAATTAGACTTTTTCGACTAGTTTTTTAACTGACTACCAGAAATATATCCACAGATTTCTCAGATGAACGCAGATTGAAAAGCCCCACAGACCTATTTGGCCCGAATCTGCGCAAATCGCGCAATCTGCAATTGAATCATGGCTCTTGATGGTAATCGCTTAGCATACTAGTCAAACTCAGGTTATGATAGGAAAACGTTTAGTTTTGGTTTTCGATGACGATGAAAGAAGATTCTTCTATGAGGATTAGGAGGACTTAACCTTGGCTATTCCGGAATTCCACAGGCAGATGGACCAGGTGAAAATCGATCTCCTCAAGATGGGTGGATTGGTTGAAGAAGCAATTGATGATGTCATGCGTTCCCTCTTGTCCAAAGATGCCGACCTGGCCCGAAAATCGATTAATGGGGACAAGCGGATAGACGCCTTGGAAAATGAAATTGAAGAACGGTGTTTGAAACTTTTGGCCACGCGGCAACCGGTAGCCGTGGACTTAAGGTTCCTGACCTCTGCGATTAAGATTTCCCACTATCTGGAGCGGATGGGCGACCAATGTGTCAATGTGGCCGAGCGGTCGCTGGATTTGATTCCCTTAGATCCGATAGAAATTCCAAATACTTTGATAGAAATGGGACAAATAGCCCAGGAGATGACCCGCAATTGTTTAGAAGGATTTGTCCACCTGGATGTGTCCGCCGCCCAAGAAGTTTGTTGCCGAGATGAAGACCTGGACAATCTCAACCGGCAATTGCTCGAAGAGATGATCACCTGGATGATGGATGAACGCCGGTTGATCAAACGAGGAGTGGAACTGATCTTAACCGGACGCCATTTGGAAAGAATCGGCGATGAAGCGACTAATATCTCGGAACAAGTTATCTATCTGGTCAAAGGCAAGGTGATCCGACACCCCGACTTACAGCCGAATAGAACCAATCCGTGCCTTGGGCGGGAAGCCGCTAATCTTTAAGAGAGAGGAGTAAACGCCGGTCGCTGAATACTAATTGCTTATGCCTCAAGATCGTGCAATAGACCACCAGTTTTTTACCCAGGGGGGTAAAACATTGACCGTTACTTAATCATAAGGAGAGAAGGGTGATGAAGAGATTCATTGGTATCATGCTGTTAATGTTTGGATTATACATCTTGCCGGCTCAACCGGTGATGGCGGCCAAATCCCTGACCGATGTGCTCATGGAAAAGGGCGTCCTCACCAAAGATGAAGCGAAAGAGATCAAGACGGACGAGGAAAAAGGCCTTAACCTGCCCAAGGGCCTCCAGGGTATCACCCTCGGCGGAACCTACTTCATCAATTATTTTATCCGGAACTATGACTCCGGGGCCAAGGCCAATGACAACGGGTTTTCTCTAGACCGGGCTTACCTGACCTTAGGTAAGCAATTCGCGCCCTGGTTCTCCACCCGGGCCACCGTTGATGTCACCTACGACAAAAAAAGAGGCAGCACCGGCACCGACGCCAGTGAAATCGGCTGGGAAGTCCGGGCCAAATACGCTTACGGCCTCTTTGATTTCAAGAACTTGTTCGGTATGGAAGTGGCCGGCTCCGAGTTTCGGTTGCAAAGTGAGGTTGGTCTGGTTCACACCGGCTCAGATAACTATGACGACTCTCTCTGGCCATACCGGGTGGAAGGCAAGAACTACCTGGACCGTCACAACATTATGGCCTCTGCCGATTTCGGCGCCAATATGCACCTGACCTTGGGAGAGATGGACAAGGAGTTTAAGGATACGGTTGAGAGCAAGTTCTCTTCCCGGTGGGGCGGTATGTGGTTTGGTGTCTACAACGGCTCAGGATATGACCGCAGCGAAAGAAACCCCACCAAGTTTGTTGAAGGTCTGCTGTATGTCCGGCCGCTCAACATGTTTGACTGGGGCAAAGGGTTACGCCTGGCGGCCCAATACGGCAACGGCGAGAGCGATGCCAAGTTCGCCGTCCCGGCCGGTTCTACGGCCTATCCCACCTGGAATATCCAGATGTACACTGCTTCCTACCAACATCAGTTGTTCACCATCTTCGGCCAGTACTACACCGGAAAAGGCACTAAAGTCAGCACGGATGAAAAGAACCGGACCGGCTATGATGTGGCCGGCTTTGTTAAGATGCCCTTCTGGCCTTGCCTGCGCGTCTTTGCCAAATATGATGTGTACACCCCTGATGATGACGCTAGAATCAGCGCCGAAGAAAAAACTCAACTCTATGGCGTGTCTTATGACTTGACCAAAGGCTTGATGGTCTATGTCGCCTCTGAGCGAACCAGCTACGACCTCAAGAGCGCCGGCCCCGATACGAATCTCTATCAGGTCGGTCTTAGAGCAGATTTCTAACCGAAAAATTTGATATACATCAAAAGGGGTGACGGTTGTTGTCCGACTGTCGCCCCTGTTATTTTCTGCCTGAATGATTGTCCCGGTCGAACAGCCGGGTTCGGTCTCAACTTCAGTTTAGGCGTTCCTCGTTCACTGTTATTGACACTTCAAATATATCCCATCGTAACCATTTTGTAACAACCTTATGGTAGGTTCCCCTCAGTTGGATCTGAATCGGATAATATCGTGATTACCGATAGCAACGGATCTCTTGCGGTTTGATTAACACTTTTCAGGGAGGTTGTTATGATGGCGGGACTTAAAGCGAGGAATTTTTGGAAACTATCTTATTATTTTTTGTGGATTTTGGTCTTATTTGCTTTTTCCGTAGGAATGGCTCAGGCTCAAAGTCAACCCCAAATCGCGTCTGATCAAAGAAACCCTAAATATGTCTTCCTATTCATTGGTGATGGAATGAGCATGACTCAACGCTATTCCGCCGAAGCCTACCTCGGGGCCATTAAAAATCCCTCTAACCCCAATCTAGTTAAGCTGGCCTCCTCCGGATTTCCAGTCTGCGGCATGTGCACGACCTACGATTTAACATCTATTTGCCCTGATTCGGCCTCGACCGGAACGGCTATTGCCAGCGGCTATAAGACTACCTCCGGCACCCTGGCCATGGACCCTTCAGGCAAATTCCCTTACAAAAGCATCGCCACCATGGCTAAAGAAAAGGGCATGAAGGTCGGAATTGTGTCCAGCGTTTCCATTGACCACGCTACTCCGGCGGTGTTCTACGCCAACCAACCAACCAGAACTAATTATTATGACATCGCCATCCAACTCGGCAAAAGCGGCTTTGATTTCTTTGGCGGCGGCGGCTTTTTGTCTCCGACCGGGACCAACAATGATAAGCCCGATGCCTACGTACAAGCCCAAAAGATGGGGTATAAGCTGGTCAATAACAAAACGGACTTCCTGGCCCTGAAACCCAGCGGGGACAAAATCTACGCCTATGAGGCGGTCCTGGACAGCGAAAAGGCCTTGTATTATGAAATAGATCGCAATAGCAACATGATCTCCTTAGCCGATTTCACCAGGAAAGGAATCGAACTTCTCGATAACTCAAAGGGTTTCTTCATGATGGTGGAAGGTGGCAAAATCGACTGGACGTGCCACGCCAATGACGCCCGGACGTCCATCGACGACACCCTGGCCCTGGACAACGCGGTCAAAGAAGCCATCGCTTTTTACGAGCAGCATCCTGATGATACTTTGATCATCATCACGGCCGACCATGAGACCGGCGGCATGACCCTCGGATGGGCGGGAACGAAATATGGTACATTTTATCAGACTCTGTCCGGCCAGACCATGTCCTATGACGCCTTTAACACGACATACGTGGCTGCTTACCGCAAGAATGGCTGGAAAGTCACCGACCAGCAGTTGATGGCCGATATAAAAACGGCATTTGGGCTGGATGTGAGCAAACTCGATGGCTGGCAGGTCAAAATGATCCAGGACGCTTTAGCTGCAAGCAAGAAGATCACATCAGATGTTATTTCCGGTGATCGGCACATGGACGCAGACAGCCGGGGGGACAATATCGATCAGACCTACGTCCTTTATGGCGGGTATGAGCCGCTGACCGTCACTCTCACTCATATTTTAAACAACAACGCCGGAATTGGCTGGACCTCCTATTCTCATACCGGTGTCCCCGTTCCGGTCTTGGCCAGGGGTTCGCAGTCGGATCAGTTCAGCGGCTTCTATGATGACACCGACATCGCCAAAAAATTGATCAACATAATGGGCCTGTAAGCTATTCCAGTAATCGCCTGGTTTACTTTCATGGGGGCAGGGTTCGGCTGACAAGCCGTCCTTGCCTTTTCTATTTCAGTTTGAGAGTTCCTTGCTCATTGATGTTGACACTTCTTTTTCGTCTCATTATAACAATTCTGTAACTACATTATGGTAGGGTTCCCGGGTGTCTGGATATGAAACTAAAGATATCATAATTACAGATGCTAACAGGATTTTTCAATTTATTCAAAATTATTTTAAGGAGGCTGTTGGGATGCTGGGGCTTAAGACGAAAAATTTATGGAAACCGGCCTATTACTTTTTGTGGATTTTGGTTCTGTTTGCCTTTTCGATAGAAATGGCTCAGGCCCAAAATCAAGTCGCAACCGAGCCTGGTCGAAGAAGTCCCAGATATGTCTTTCTCTTCATCGGCGATGGCATGGGCATGAATCAACGCTATTCCGTCGAGGCCTACCTTGGGGCCATAAAGAATCCCTCCAACCCCAATCTAGTCAAGCTGGCCAGCTCCGGCTTTCCGGTTTTCGGTATGTGCACCACCTATGATTTAACGTCCATTTGTCCGGATTCGGCCTCGACCGGTACGGCTATTGCCAGCGGCTATAAGACGACATCCGGCACCCTGGCCATGGACCCGTCTGGCAAGATTTCATACAAAAGTATCGCCACCATGGCTAAAGAAAAGGGCATGAAGGTCGGAATCGTGACCAGCGTTTCCATTGATCACGCCACTCCGGCTGTGTTTTACGCCAATCAACCAACAAGAAGTAATTATTATGACATCGCCATCCAACTGGGCAAAAGCGGCTTTGATTACTTTGGCGGCGGCGGATTTTTGTCTCCCACCGGGCCGGACAAGGATAAGCCCGATGCCTATGAGGCGGCCAAAAAAAATGGCTATGTAATCGTAAATAACAAGAAAGATTTTTTAGCTTTAAAACCTACCGGGAATAAGGTGTACGCTTATGAAGCGGCTCTGGACAGCCAAAAGGCTCTTTATTATGATATCGACCGCACCAGCGACATGATCTCCCTGGCTGAATTCACCAAAAAAGGAATCGAGTTGTTGGATAATCCGAAAGGATTTTTTATGATGGTGGAAGGCGGTAAGATTGACTGGACCAATCACGCCAACGACGCCCGGACATCCATCAACGACACCATCGCTCTGGATAACGCCGTGAGAGAAGCCATCACCTTTTATAATCAACATCAGGACGAGACCCTAATAATCGTCACGGCCGACCACGAAACCGGCGGTATGACCATTGGATGGGCCGGCACCAGATACGGCGCCTTCTACCGGACGCTGGGCGGCCAGACCATGTCATATGACGCCTTTAGCACCACCTACGTGGCGGAATACCGCAAGAATGGCTGGAAAGTCACCGAGCAGCAGTTAATGGCCGACATCAAAAAAGCATTTGGTCTGGATGTAAGCAAACTCGACGCCTGGCAGGTCCAAATGATCCAGGACGCTTTAGCTGCCGGCAAGAAGACTGAAGCAAAGGCAATTCGTTCTCCAAACAAGGCCAAATTGGCCGCGAGCGATAAAGGCGCGGACAGCCGGAGGGACCCGATTGATCAAACTTACGTCCTTTACGGCGGATATGAGCCGTTGACCGTAACTCTCACCCATATTCTGAACAACAACGCCGGAATTGGCTGGACCTCCTACTCTCACACCGGGCTCCCCGTTCCAGTCTTGGCCAGGGGCGCTCAGTCGGATCAATTCAGCGGCTTTTATGATGACACCGACATCGCCAAAAAGTTGATCCACATCATGGGCCTGTAAACTATTCCGGCAATCGCTTGTTTTACTAACCTGGGGGCAGGGTCCGGCGTAAAGGCCGTCCTTGCCTCTTCTGTTTTCATTATAACAGATGGAGAACTGATGCTAATTCTAAATGTAAATCAATTTCTTAAGAATCGCGACGCTGTCCTGGCATTATTCTTAACGGCAATCTGTTTTTTTCTCCTTTGGGCACCCACCGGGTTTGAGAATAGACAGCCTGCCGGCTCTCAATACGCCAGGGCCCGGATTACCGCTTTAGATAATGCCAGACTCAAACAACACGTCCTGGTCAAGACGGGGTTCCAGGATCTGACTGTGGAAATACTGGATGGTCCATTCCAGGGCCGGACCGAGCGGGCAGTCAACTATTTGACCGGTAAATTGGAGATCGATGAGTTTTATCTGGCCGGCCAGACGATCCTGCTGGAATTCTCGGCCGACCAGGGCCGGATAACCACCTCACATCCGCGGGGCGTTTACCGGCTGGGGGTGGAGATTTGGCTATTCGGTCTATTCGGCGTGTTGCTGATTGTGTCAGGTGGATGGACTGGATTAAGAGCCCTTTTATCCTTCGTTTTCGCGGCCCTAATGATCTGGAAGGTGATGGTCCCTTGCTTTTTAAAGGGCTATGATCCGGTGTTGCTTGGATTGGCCGTGGTGACCTGTCTCATTGGAGCCGTCAGCTTTTTGGTCGGGGGACTAAATCGAACCGGACTGGTCACCTTTCTCGGTTCATTCATCGGACTTAATTTGACCTACCTGTTGTCGAAAATTTTTTATAAGTTGTTTTGGGTCCACGGAGCTATCCGACCTTTTTCCGAGATGCTCCTCTATACGGGCTTTCCCCACCTCGACCTGGGAAAAATATTCCTTGCCGGGATTTTCACAGCGTCATCGGGGGCGATCATGGATGTGGCCATGGATATATCCGTGTCCATGCACGAGTTAAAGCTGAAGAACCCGGATGTTTCTTTGCGAGAACACCTGGCCTCGGGCATGGCCGTGGGCCGGGCCGTCATCGGGACAATGACCACCACGCTGCTGCTGGCCTATTCCGGCGGATACGTGACCATGTTGATGGTGTTTATGGGGCAGGGGATTCCACTCCGAAATATCTTCAACTTGAACCTGGTCTCAGCCGAGGTCCTGGACACGCTGGTGGGAAGTTTTGGAGTCGTCCTGGTGGCTCCCGTTACCGTTTTGATCGGGGGGCTGATGTTCCGGAGAGGACCCAATGCGGCATTTAATCAGCCTGAAGTGGGACGTAATCAGCCCGAGCTCGATTAGTTTTATGAATTGGACGACAGAAATGTGTCCGCAGATGGATGATGTCCATATCAGCCTGCGATCATAGGTCTTTTTTGTCTGGGCGAACCGAACTATATTTTGGAGGATGGCCGGGGTTCTTGAAAACGTCAAAATAATTTAACCGGGCTGAGGGGTGACTGTCACACTCTCGTTCTATACTCCATCCGTTGTTTGGGCGACCTGAACTGTTCAGGTTCAATCAAGACAAATAATTGATCGTATCAATGAGAGGAGGCCCTATTGCTAGACAAAGCGCGGATAGAGATTAAAGAACCAGGCCTGGCCACAGACAGCCGCCTTCCTTTGCGGCAATTCCTTTTTCCGACCAACAAAGGGCCGCTGGATCGGATCTTATCGTTTGGCCGGTTAGGAAAAATCTGTCAAGAAATCTCAGCCATGGGAGGCGAATCCGACTTTCTGGAAAATGCGCTGGAAGCCTTTCACGTCAATTTTGACATCCCGGAAAAAGACCTGAGCCGAATTCCGGAAAAGGGTCCGGTCGTAGTCGTGGCCAACCACCCCTTCGGCGCGATAGAGGGGATCTTGCTCTACCGGTTGCTTCGGATGATCAGGTCGGATGTCAAAATAATGGCCAATCATATCCTGCAGTTGATCCCTGAATTGAGAGACGTGTTGATCATGGTCGATCCTTATGGCACAAGCGGCTCCATAAGCTCTAATGTTAACCCTATCCGTAAAACCATTGGCTGGCTCAGGAGCGGTGGGGTAGTCGGTGTTTTTCCGGCCGGCGAAGTCGCCCATATTCAGTTGCGCAAATTTGAGGTTAGCGATCCGCCGTGGAACCCCAGGCTGGCCCCGATCATAAGAAGGACCCAGGCCGCGGTATTGCCGATCTATTTTTCCGGCCGGAATGGCCTTCTATTTCAATTGTTGGGTCTGATTCACCCTAAACTCCGGACGGCCATGTTGGCCAGGGAACTGTTGAATAAAACCAACAAGAGCATAACCGTCAGAATCGGCCGGGTCATTCCTTTTGAGAAATTGAACAAAATCCAAAGCGATGGTCATCTGATAGGTTATTTGAGGACAAGAACATATATGCTCGGTTGCCGCCGGGATCAATATCCCAGTCCCTTTATGGCCGGACCGGTTGACCGGTTTGTCAGGACCCGGCCCAAGGTGGCCGACGCGCAAAGGTCCAGCCTGCTTAAACAAGAAGTCCAGGATTTGCCGCCCGATCATTTGTTGGCGGATAGCCCCGGGCTGAGTGTATATAGGGCGACGGCTTCCCAGATTCCTCATTTACTCCATGAGATCGGCCGGCTTCGGGAAATCACTTTTCGGCAGGCCAATGAAGGAAGCGGTAAGGCCATTGACCTGGACAGTTTTGACACCTATTACACCCATCTCTTCCTCTGGGACAAAGAAAAGAGCCGGGTGGCCGGCTCCTACCGGCTGGGGATGACGGACGAGATCGCCGCTCAGGTAGGCGTAAGCGGCCTTTACACCCATGATCTGTTTGAATATGACTGGCGATTGCTGGACCGGATCGGCCCTGCCCTGGAACTCGGGAGATCCTTCGTCCGGCTGGAATATCAAAAAAACTACCGTCCGTTGATGTTGCTGTGGAAAGGCATTGGCCGGATTGTGGCCGCTAATCCCAAGTATAGAATCTTGTTTGGGCCGGTCAGCATCTCCGGTGACTATCGGGCGGCCTCACATCAACTGATCGTTTCTTTTCTTAAAGCCAATAACTTGGAGACCGACCTGTCCAGACTGGTTAAGTCTCGGCATCCCATCCGGGCGAAAGCCACGAACAAGAGCCTGGTCCAAGAGGCTTTACCCCTGATTCAAGATGTCCGGGATTTATCTGAGATAGTTTCAGATATCGAAGACGACGGGAAAGGCATCCCCATATTGCTTAGGCATTATCTTAAGTTGGGGGGGAAGACTCTGGCCTACAGCTTTGACCCCGGCTTCAGCCGCGTGCTGGATGCGCTGATCATGGTGGACTTGACCCAAACCGATCCCAAAATTTTGGAAACGTATTTGGAAAAATCCGGGGCGACAACGTTTCTCCGCCACCATTACCTCGATCCCCAAACTCGTGTGGCCTAGGCAGCCTTGGTTGTTTGTTGCTTGTTGCCGGTTGCCGGTTGCCATTGACTTACGGGGCGGCGCCCGGCTACAAGCGATTTGGAATTTTCGAATCCGTTGCGTTGGAACTAACTATTTGTGCAGAAATATGATTCCATCAAGGGAATTAAACAGGAGAAGCTATGGAACAGACAGCCGGCGTTAACGAGTTTAATCAAAATGTTGGTGAAGAAAATCATGAGGAAAAATTGAAGGCGGCGTTGACGGAACTCAATCACTTTCTGGCCGGGAAGCCGAAAATGCAGATGGTTCAACAAGAAATTGAACGGCGGTTGGATAACGAACCCAACACTGTGAGCCGGTTGATTGTCATCGGACATGTAATCCGTTCCAGTACCAAATATTAATAATCCTATATCTCGGGCTTTCTCTTTAATCTATCGCTACCTTCGCCCTAAAGGCGGCATCGGACCTCTGCCGCATCCTCTTCATTTAAGTCCTCCTTGTTGTACTAATCAAGGCTGTCTTCACACCTTATCAGGCTGTCCAGTGCTTGGGGAGCATAATCGACCCAACCACCGGGACGGAAATTCCTGCCTTAATCAATTGCGATTGACCAGATCGAAACTCATTTTCAGCTTGACAACTGAACCTTGACCGCATAAAAAACAAAATTGTAGTCTTATGTCCTTAACTTTATCCTCACTATTCGGGATAAAGATGGATCTATTCTGCAGTCATTATATCTTTATTTTTGAATAAACAATATTCCGCCACCCACATTTTTAACCCACAAAATTCTTTCTTATATCTTTAAGTTGTTGCCTTACACCGGTAACCGTAACATGAGATAATAGACCAACATATTCGGTTTCTTTGCTATCGGCCGGATCAAACCAGGTGATATAAGCTGGGTTCGGTAAGAGGAGACTTTCCCCATAACCATACACTTTGAAAGGCTCTCGCAAAACTCAATAAAAACATCACCCCGGCGAAAGCCGATGTCCGAAAGACATTGAAAGGCCAGGCTTCAAGTTTTGGTCCAAATGACATTGAAGGAGAATAAAATGGACAAAGAAGAGAAGAATACGACGGGTTTGACGAGAAGGCAAATGTTGACGGCTTCCGGATTAGCCTTGGGTGGGTTTCTTATCGACCAAGCAATTCCCGGAATAAACGAAGTTCGCGGAAATGACGGCTGTACCTGTCCCAGCGGGCCAACGTGCAACTGGGAAAATACACCAAGTTCACAGGTTTATACCTACTTTGACTCGCTGCCTCCTTTCTATCCATTCGATTCAAGCACAAAGACAAACATTGTACCCTTGGGAGAAAACGAAATGCGGATCACCTTCATGGGGTCTTCCATTCCTCCCACCTTGCGCCATAAGCAACAGATGATGAGTGTGTTTGTCGAAGTTGGCTGGGATAAAGACAAACAGATGCCGATCGACCAGTTTGTTTTCGACTGCGGATCGGGAGTATGCACTAATTACAGTTCCATGAACGTCGGATTCGGGAGGATGAATAAGGTCTTTATTAACCATCTTCACGGGGATCACATGTCCGATCTGACTCATATCTACTGCTTCGGACCTTCCGGGGATCGTCAATTTCCCCTGTATGTCTGGGGGCCAAGCGCGTCGGGGGTAGAGAGTCCCAAAGGTTCCGGGAGATATTATGACGACGGGGTGAAAGCTTTCTGCACTCATCTTCGCCGGGCTTGCCGATGGCACACGGAGAGTTTCAGCTTTCAATCCACCAGCTATTCCGGTTATCAGGTTCCAACAAAGAAAAGTTGGGGGTTGCCGTGCGATCCTGTTCCCGTTGAGGATGATGCGCCGAATGATGGATATGCTCTGGTTCCGATTGAGCTGAACTGGAGGAAATATTGAAATGATGAAGGAGATAACGTTGCTTATCACGATCCGGCTACAGGTGTAAATATAACGCAATTCCCCGTTATCCAAGCCCGGCATGGCTCCATCGTCTATAAATTATATTGGTACGGGCTGACCATGATCTACACCAGCGATACCAAGCCTGAGTATAACAGCATTATCCAGGCGTCCAATAAGGGCAAGGGTGTGGATGTGTTAATTCACGAGATGATAGTCCCGGCTCAGGTGTGGGCCATGAAACTTGCACATCAATCCACACTTCCAGATCCAACCAGCCCCAGCGTCCAGTGGGCGACAATGGTTCAAAACAGCTCCCACAGTCCGCAGGGGGCTTTCGGTTATCTTCTGAGCCAAATAAAACCTCGACCGCGTCTTACCGTGGCCACGCATTTTCCGGTAGCCGATGACACTGTTGCCTGTGCCCTGAAGAGCGTGAACGATCACTGCCCCGATGTTCAAATGGGTAAGGATTTGATTTGGAGCTTCGACCTGATGACTATAACGGTCTCCAAAGACAAAATTACCCCAATGAAAGGAGTTGTGTCGGATTTCAGCTTCTCTCCGACGGTAAATTTACCTTCTGGTACACCGAATGTGCCGAAGTATCACGATGCCAGCGGCAATGGTGACCCCTATGCCCAAATTTGCACGGATACGGCGGTTCCGGCTTGCGGAGATAATAATGAGTGCAATTACCGGACAGATGGGTATTAATCCGTAATTATAATGAGTACCCCCACGCTCTGCCGGCAATTCTGTTGAATTAAGGTGAGGCTTGGAGTGGAATCCACATCGTTGTCTGAACTGTGATTATTTTGATCGATAATGATGTTTGTGGAAGTTCATCAACAGTGGTAGGGGCGAGGCATGCCTCGCCCCTAAGGATGGGTTTTCCCTCCCACCCGTCAGTCCGGTGCCGCAAATAACAGTTCACCGGTAACGTCACCGGCAAGTCTTTTACGTGGAAACCTCTCCGACAGCCGAAGGCTTCTCAGATGCTTCGGGCTGATCCGCCGCCTCCATGATCTTCTGGACGGGTATGCCTCTGTAAATAAGCTCCACCATCCGGGTCATGGCCGGATGAACGGAATAATAGAATTTTTTAAATCCTTCGCAGAGATAGTTTAGTCCTGGTTCTCCATCGGGAGATGTGACGAAACGATGTTTGGGGCAGCCGCCGCGGCAGGCAAAAAGGAGCTCGCATCCGCGGCAATATCCGTGCAGGGCGGTTTCCTTTGATGCGCCGAAAGCGATCTGTTGGGTTGACTGGACCATTTCTTTTAACCCGCGCTCAAGAATATTTCCCAGGCGAAAAGCCGGGTACATGAAATGGTCGCAGGAAAAAATATCGCCGTTGTGCTCCAATATCAGGTTCCCCCCGCAGCGGGGAGCGAGATAGCACACACCAGGGGCGACCCCGGCCCAGGCGCCCAGGGTCCATTCGAAATTCATGACAAAGATCCGGCCGACATCATTTCTTATCCACTCCTGGAAGACCTGGATGAGGAATTCACCATATTGGGTCGGCCCGACACTCCAGGGGGTCACGGTGGTCGACTTCTCTTCGTGGGTGAGAGACGGCGGCGCGGCCAGAGACATGCCCAATCTTTCCGCGGCGGAATCGGTCTCCCGTTCCACGATAGGGATAAATTGGATAAACTGCACCCCGTGTTGCCGGAAAAAACGGTATACTTCAAGAGGATGCGTTGCGCTTTGGCTGTTCACGGTGGCCAGAACGTTTATTTCCACGCCAGATCTTTGCATCATCCTCAGCTTATCCAAAACTTTGGTGCAGGTTGGCCGGCCAGCCTTGTCCCGGCGATAGGCATCGTGAACCACCGCGGGACCATCCAGGCTCAACCCAACCAGGAAGTTGTTCCTGGACAGAAAAGCACACCACGCTTCATCGATAAGCGTTCCATTTGTCTGAAGCGAATTTGAAATCTGTTTTCCCTGACTGTATTTCTTTTGAAGATCCAGGGCCCGCTGGAAAAAATCAACCCCCAGTATGGTCGGTTCACCACCCTGCCAGTCGAATACGACGGATGGTCCCGGCTGGGATTCGATATATTCTCTGGTGTAGGTCTCAAGAACTTCATCAGACATACGGAAGGTTCTATTTTCAGGGAAAAATGCCTTTTTTTCACGATAAAAACAATAGCCGCAACGGAGATTGCAGGACGGCCCGGCGGGCTTGGCCATAAGGTGAAAGCCCTGGGGCAGAGGACCATCGCGATCAGAGGTTTTCTGATTGGTTTTCTGGTTATCGGCCATATCGCGGATTAATTACCTCTTTTGGCCAATTAGCTGGACCGGCTGAGTATGGAAGCTTCCTGTTTGGCCAGCTCCACTCTCAATTGGCTGTTTTTCAATTTTAGTTCATCTGTTGTCAGACCGGGCACGGTCACGTCGGCCCGCACCTCCCCAGTCTTGAAATCAACCAGATTTGTTTGCTCTATAGGATCCGTTTTCAGGCAATATAGTTCCCATTCATCCGGCTCAACCGCTTTCGGGTCCACATATCGGGCGATCTTCCAGTCTCCGGTGCACAGGGCTCTGACGTTGTTGGGCTGTCGAACCGACCCTGGGACCAGGGGATATCCCTTTTTAATCGTCGCGTTGACGTTGGCCTGAAATATTTTGTATTGTTGAATCGTTTGATCAGAAGGGTTGGGGCCGGTTTCCGTGATCGTATCATTGGTCATAAAGAGAACGCCGGTCCGTGGCGCTCCGTCAGGCCCGAGGATGTCCCCATTGCTTTCACCCTTGATATGAGACGACAGGTCGGCTCCCACAAACGCTTTGACCACGGCTTTGCCGTAGATGGTTTCCATCATGCCCCGCACCTGGGCCGGATCATATCCGGCCAGGGCCAACAACGTCGGGGCCAGATCAATTGAGCTGGTGGGTTGCAGGACTTCCCTCATTTGCAATTTGTTTTGGTTGACCAGGGGGGAGGAAACAACCATCGGCACTCGGATCACTTCTTGATAAGCGTTGTGCCACTTCTGAATCATCCCGCCGTGCGCTCCAGCCACTTCGCCGTGATCAGCCAGGAAAACGACGATGGTATTTTCGGTCAGGCCGTTGTCATCCAGGGCCTGCAACACCCGGTGCATCTGCAGGTCCTCAAGATAATGGCAATAGGCATAGAACTGATTATAAGCCTGGGACCAGGCGGCCGCGTAGTCTCCCTGGAGTTGGAATGGTAAAGGTGAGGGAAGCAGGTTGGACTCAACAATAGACTTCATCATAAGTCCGTACTTGAGGGAGTACTCTTTCTGACACTGTGGCTTTGTATCCAGAGCCTCGCTAAAGGTCCGCGGCAGAGTGAAGTTATCTTGAGGGAAACCGCCAGGGTTCAGGTCTACCGAAAGTCCGGCCGGGTTGGGGAGGCTTTTATCGCCCTTGACGGAATTTGGCGGCGGCGGGGGAAAATTCTCCCAAGGAACAACGCCCTGGTTCTGGGGTAGTTGCCAGTTTATCGGCCAGGAACTGCAGTCATGGGGATCGACCAGCGAGGAGACGGCCAGCCAGGGAACATTGGAGTTGTCCTTTCCCTTACTGCTAAGAAAGTTCACGACGTTGTCAGCGAATCCGACATCGCGATAGACACCCAGGTTGTAAGAGGTTCCGCCATGAGGCTCGGGATATGATTTTTCCCAATCTGAAAACCCCCATGGTTCAAGATAATCAGGATCCTTGGCATCGGATACGTGCCATTTTCCAAAATAATGAGTGGTATAACCGATGGCCCGAAACCAATCACCAATTGTCGGTGTGCCATTGGGGTCAAGCCATGGTATCTCGCCGGCCGACTTAAAAGCCCCATCCGTTTGGTCAACGCCGGTTACGTTTGAATACTGACCGGTCATGATGCAAGTCCGGCTTGGGACGCAGGCGGAAGAGGCGGTATGGTGTTGTCTTAAGACCACGGCGTTTTGCCGCAACCGCAAGAGACCGGGAAAAAACCGGGCATATGAATTATCAGGAGAAAGAGGCTCAAAACCAACGATCTCTCTTAATCCTTGCGCCATACCCTCATTGGGTCCATATCCCTGTGGAGGAGTCCGCATTTGATCCACCATCATCAATAAGATGTTCGGACTTCTCGTAGGATTAGAGGAATCGGAAGAACATGAGGAGAGTGCGCCAAGAGTTCCGGTGAGCGCCGCGGCGGCCAGAATTTTGGGTGGCGTGCTGAGAAATTCTCTGCGTGTCATTTTTTTCATAATAATCGATTCCTTTTCGTTAAGTGTTTGCGTCACAATATCTTAACGTGGGGTCTACTGCAGTTTCATGTTCTCCTTAACCGAGCCGGCTATCTCTTTCCCAAGCCGGCGGATATTATGTTGCTGGACTTTGACCCAGGAGTTGTATCCGCCGTCCCCGAGGGGTTCAGAAAAATGGCTACGCCGGATGACCGGTCCCCATTTTCCTTGGGAATCAATCAGGGTCCAGCGGATGATCATGTTAGCTTCCTTTCCCAAATTTCCGCCCATCTCCAAGACGTTGATCAGCACCTGACAGTTCGGGGCAAGACGCTGGTCGCCCGGAAAGAGGACAACTTTTTCAGTACCCAATTCCATGGCCAATTGTTCGGTCAGGGTGCGGGCGATCTCCCGGTCGAGATCACCGGCCCAGCGGTGATATTCACTTCTTTGGAAGATGCCGTCTTTCCCGCCCGTAGCGATTTGCGATCTATTCAGAATATCCGGGATGGTGACAGGTCCGACAAGCAGGACGAGTTGATCGTTTTTCCTTTCAATAGGCCCCTGGGCAGCAGTGTCAAGTAGGCTGTAATATATAACCTGAGGAGACGAGGAGGCGCAGGCAAACCCAAACACTCCGAATAAACCGCACAGTGCCGGTAAACAATAGGCCCGGACAAACTTATTCATGTTTCTCTTTCTCCTTTCCAAAAATAATCGACTGAGGCCGTTTGTCTAAGGTTTCAGCCAATTCACGGACGGTCCGAAGGGTTCGTGTCAGTTCTTCAAGAGTTTTTTTGGCGTTGTAATTTAGCGGAGAGTCTTGATTTAGCGTCTTCTGCATTTCAAGCAGGACCTTTTGCAAATCCATCAGTGTCGCCTTTGCCTGGGGCGCCGTATCTTGGGTGAGTTTTTCGGCCAGGCCGCGTATTTGTTTCAGTGTATTCTGAGTTTCCTGCAGCACCAGACGCAATTCAGAGCCAATTTCCCGAAAGGGAACTTTTTCAAGATTACCAATTAGTTTTACCATACTCTCCTGCAGTTGCTGGAACGTGCCGGGAATAGTCGGGACGACAGGATATTTGCCTTTAAAATAAAGAGTCTTTTTCGGTAAGTCCGGATGGAAGTCCAGGTTAACCATCAACTGCCCGGTCAAAAGATTACCATTCTGCAGTTGAGCGCGCAGTCCCCGCTGTTCGACCATTTCTTTTAAGAAGACATATGGGGTTTTTCTCATATCCCCATTGCCGTCCTTTTGATTAACTACGCGAATCCGCTCCGGCTCAACGGCGATAAGCACCGGGACAAGAAACTGTTTGTTGGTGACGTCGAATTCCAGGTTGAGATCGATAACCTCACCCACTTTGATGCCGTAAAGTTCCACCGGGGCGCCGATATAGAGACCACGCACCGATTGATTGAACAACATCAAGTAATAATTACGAATGGAGAAATTTTTCTCATTGGTGCTGGCCCGATCTTGATAAAGATGAAATGCCGCGTTGTCCTTGGCTTCATCTCCAGGGGGAGAGTCCTTGGCTTGATCGAAGGCGATGCCTCCGCTGATGACGGAAATCAAAGACTGAACGTCGACCTTGAGCCCCTGGGCATTGAGAGTGACATCGATGCCGCTGGCGTTCCAGAATCGGGTGTTTTCCTTGACTTGCTTGTGATGGGGAGCTTCGATGAAAATCTGGATATCCACCCCCTGGCCGCCCTGGCCTAACTTATAGCCGACTACCTGGCCCACCTGGATTTGCCGGTAGTAGACCGGAGCGCCGATATCCAGAGAACCGAGAGCGTCGGCGTTAAGTCTAAAGTGTCTTCCAGGCTGGCCCAGGGTCACTACCGGCTGCGCATCAAGCCCCTTGAAAGTCCTGGTCGGTTTTCCATCTTGGCAGGGGTCGACACCGATGTAAGCCCCTGAAAGTAGGGTGGTCAGACCGGACACCGAGCCGCCGTGCACCCGAGCCCGCACAACCCAGAATTTGGTTTTATCGGTCAGGTATTGCTCGCCTCCCTTGACCAATTTGGCGGTGACGATGACGTGGGAAATGCTCTGGCTCAATGAAATGTCCTCAACCTGACCAATCTCCACGTCTTTATATTTGATCTTAGTCTTGCCGGCCTCCATGCCCTCGGCATTACTAAACGTGATAGTAATAGTTGGGCCTTTTTCACTAATTGCCTTAAAGGCCAGCCAGCCGCCGATCAACAGGGCGACTATGGGCACGATCCAGACAATGGAAAAACGTCGTTTGGCTTGTACGCCGGCTTCTGCAGCCAGTTCTTCAACCTGATGGCTTACCATCATAATCCTCCTCAATAACGTCCCAGATAAGACGGGGATCGAAGCTCTCCGCAGCGAACATGGTGATGACCACAACCGAGGCAAAATAGATGGCCGCCGGTCCGGCTTCTATGGTCGCGATGGCGCCCAATTTAACCAAGGCCACCAGAATGGTCAGCACATAGATATCGACCATCGACCATCGACCGACGGACTCCGTAAGTCGGTAGAGTGCGGTCCTGTCCTTCGGGCGCCAGGTTGATCGAAACTGGACGCTCAGCGATAAATAAATCAGGATCATCAGTTTAGCAAAAGGTACAAACACGCTGGCGATAAAGATAACCGCAGCAATTTCCCACGAGCCGGTTTGCAAGAAAAATATGACCCCGCTGAGGATGGTGTCTTTTTGCTTAATGCCGAGCGTTGAAGTTATGGTGATAGGCAAAATATTGGCGGGGATATAGAGAATAATCGCGGCGCAAATCAGCGCCCAGACTCGCGTTAAACTGTTGGGTTTGCGTAAATGTAGATGGGCCCCACAGCGGGGGCAGCGGCCGGGCGCTTGGGGATTCCGTGTTTCAATCAGCAGGCGGCAGTCGTGGCAGCTCATCAGACCGAGTTGACGGGCAGTGGCGATACGAGGATTCATCGGCGGAGATCCAGACGTTCCCAGAGTAGAGACGGGTCCAAGTTAGAGAAAGCTGCGATCATGACGAAGATCAAAGCCCCAAAGGAAAAGGCCGATATGCCGGGCACGATGGTCGCCATATGCCCCAGTTTTACCAAAGCCACCAGAATGCCGATGAGGAAGACCTCCATCATCCCCCACGGGGCGATATCCTGCACCAGGCGAAAAATTCGAACGGCACAAGGTGCGGGACGGCCGGCCCATTTTAGCGGGATCAGGACATAAAATAGGCCCAGCATTTGGATCAACGGAGCCAGGACGCAGGTGAGCAAGACAATCAACGACAGCTCGTACAATCCCTGTTTCCACAGTTCCTGAACGCCGGTCAAGAGGGTGGTTTCCTGAAAGATACCGCTTCTTTTCATGGTTAGAAAGGGAAAACTGTTTGAGATCGTAAACAAAATAAAAGCAGCTAGGGCCAAGGCGAGGGAACGATCGATGCTGTTCGGGCGATATCGGTGCAGCAATGCCCCGCAGCGGACGCAAAGTAAGATGGCTTTGGATTCTTTTGGTAACCGGTTGAGCATATCGCAGTCAGGGCAGGCCATAACTTCCCAGCTACTTGATCGGGGAGGTTCGACGAACGAATTGTTTGAGAGATCAACGTCCGAGGCGTTGTGGCAAGATAAGGTTGGGACGGAGGCAACATCCGGATGCGCATCGACATCGATCTCAGATGTCTCATTGTTCTTATTCAAAGCCTGTTTCCTCCCTGGTATTTAAAAATTGTTGCTGTGAATACCATGTTTCTATTCCAGTGTCAAAAAGAAAATCGTCGGGTTCAATTCCACGAACTCCAGGTTTTCAGATTCCTATTTGTATGAAAATAGATCATTATTGGAAAGAGGCTGGAGTGGTCTGGTCGGGTCAAGTTAGGAGATACCGACTAGACTTCCGGTGACGGAAACCGAATGGCATAAACCAGTCAGCACATGATACTACCCAAGTCCCGATGATTGTTCCAACGGATTTACCTGACGGAATAGAAATCACCCATCTTAATAAAAGGGGATCGACCTGGCTAAAGCTGATTTTCGACTTGACAACTGAGGTATGATCGCCTATGGAACCGATTTGAGGTTTTTTTCACAAACACTAATTATATCAATAAATTTCTGACCGAGAAAAACTATCTTCCCCCACATTTTTTAGCCGGGCGATTTCTAAAAGGAAGGTTAAATAAATATGTGTAAAGTAGTATATTTTAATGTCAATAGAACGGAATCACTTTGCCAAAGACATTCGAAAAATATTGGATCAAAAATTCCCGCTGCTTTACCGGCTTGGTTTAACCGCCGGTGGCGTAATTGATTATATGCAGGGATTAACTGATGGATCTAATTTGATGGGAAGGGTTGTCTAATGGGATAACCACAACATATGTGCGATCTGCCAAGGGCGTCGCCCGGAATTTGCTCCCACCCAGATATTCACAAATGTAGCTGGATAAAATTCATATTCAGCAGCCCAAGACCGGCTGATAGAAACCGTTATGATATTGGCTTACCTTTTTTGATTAAATCTCATTTTCAAAAAAAATAGATAGGAGTGTAGAATGCCTGGAACCTGGAGCCAAAGTAAAAATGCTTCTCTATATCTCGTCTTGAGCATTTTGTTGCTGTTTTGGTTGGCGTCATCCTGGTTTGTCGCTGATTTCATCGTTGAATCACGTGCTCGAAAGCTCATCGATGATGAAAATTCAACTCTAAAGATACAGGCAGATAACATCGCCACAAATATAAGCGGGAATATCAAATACCTGCATAGCGTTCCATCCATGGTTGCCAAAGATGTAAGGATATTGGCCGTCTTATCCGGTTTTGGAGCGGCCGCGATGCCGACCTCTCTGCCTCTAGAGCAGCAAAAAAAACTCTGGACCGAGGATTCTTTACTGAAACCGATAAACACGTATCTTGAACTGGTGAGTTCCTCGTTGGGAGCGGATGTACTGTGGATAACAAATGCCTCAGGGGATTGTATTGCTTCCAGCAACGCGAAAACGCCTAACAGTTTCGTGGCTACAAACTATTCAGACAGGGAATATTTTCAAGAAGCTCGTAACGGAGAACTCGGATACCAATATGCCGTGGGGAGGAAGACCAACATTCCCGGCCTGTTTTTTAGTGCGCCTATTACTATTCGTGGTTTATTCGTCGGGGTGACGGTGGCAAAAAT
Source organism: Deltaproteobacteria bacterium (assembly GCA_015233355.1). Classification (GTDB taxonomy): domain Bacteria; phylum Desulfobacterota; class JADFXK01; order JADFXK01; family JADFXK01; genus JADFXK01. The sequence goes on from JADFXY010000001.1 coordinate 24,445, forward strand.
CGACCTTACGGCTTTAGCCGGCTGGGTAAATCAAACCCAGGCCTTTATTGCCGATAAATATGGTGTAATTATTCTTGCGCGAGACAAAGGCTTGGAAATGCGTTCTCTTCCCGGAGCTGCCATTACCCGGCTGTCTGAGGTTGAGCGGGAGGCCCGCTATAAGCTGAAGAGTTTTCCCCCTCTCCGGGTCGATCCCTGGCGAAATTCACTCTTTCCTTCGGTGTTCCACTTCAATAGAGACCCCAAGCCGCTTTTGATGGCTAAAAGGCCCTTAACGGACGAGATGGACGTCCATGTAGTGAGTCATCTTTCACAGCTTTCTGATTTCAACACGGACCGGTTGTTTCTATTCTTACTCTTAGTCACGGTAGGATTCGCAATTTTGGCTTTTATCGGGGGCCGTATTCTTGTCGGGCGAATACACAAGCAGTCGGAAAAGGTGCTGCGTGAGAGTGAAAAAAAATACCGCAAAATTTTCGAGAACGTTCAAGACATCTTCTATCAGACTGACTTAAAAGGGATACTGACGGAAATAAGCCCTTCCATCGAACGTTACTCCGGATACCCTCGGGAAGAAATAATTGGAAAACCAGTCCATGAAGTTTATTACCATCCTGAAGATAGAATAAAACTTGTAACTACCCTTAAGGAAAAAGGGGAAATAATCGATTTCGAAGCTCGGTTGAAAACTAAAACCGGCCGACTGGTCTATGCCTCCGTCAACTGCCATTTTCTTTATGATGAAAATGGGACGACTATCGGGCTGGAAGGCTCTTTAAGGGATATTACCGACCGAAGACTGGCCGAGGAAGTGATCCATCAGAATGAAACACGCATGCGGGCCATCACCGATTCCGCTCAGGACGCAATCATCATGATGGACCCGGATGGTCATATCTCCTATTGGAATCCGGCCGCTGAACGAATCCTCGGTTACACCGGCGAAGAGGCGGTCGGCCAAGACTTGCATGCGTTCATAGCACCGTCACGTTATCATGAAGCTTGCCGCTCCGCCTTCCCGGCGTTTCTCCAGACTGGACAGGGGGCCGCCATAGATAAGAAACTCGATGATCTGTATGCCCGCCGCAGAGATGGGGTTGAAATCCCGGTCGAGCTTTCACTTTCCGCTATCAATCTTAATGGCGGCATTAACGGCGGCTGGCATGCCGTAGGGCTTCTCCGGGATGTCACCGAGCGCAAACAGGCCCAGGAGGCCCTCCAGGAGACCGTGGATGAACTGGCCCAGGCCAACAGTTACCTTGAAGAAGCCACGGCCAAGGCCGTCGACATGGCCGCCCAGGCCGAGAGAGCCAACTCAGCCAAAAGCGAATTCCTGGCCAATATGAGCCATGAGATCCGCACTCCCATGAACGGGGTGATCGGGATGGCCGGTCTTCTCCTGGACACGGAGCTAGATCAGGACCAACGTGATTGTGCCGAAACCATCAGAAACAGCGCCGATCTCCTGTTGTCCCTGATCAACGATATTTTGGATTTTTCAAAGATTGAAGCCGGCAAACTGGAACTGGAAATGTTGCCGTTCGATCTCCGCACCACTTTGGAGGATCTGAGTGATCTGTTGTCTTTCCGGGCTCATGAAAAGGACCTGGAGTTCGCCTGCCTGGTGGAGCCGGAGGTTCCGGCCTGCTTGAAAGGAGACCCGGGTCGGCTCCGCCAGATTTTGACCAACTTGATCGGAAATGCGATCAAGTTCACTACCCGGGGCGAAATAGCGGTGTATGTCACCTTGGATCACGAAAATGGGCAACAGGCGAAAATACGCTTCGAGGTTCGTGACACCGGGCTCGGCATCCCGGCCCAAAAGGTAACTGCTCTTTTTCAGCCTTTTACGCAGGTCGATTCATCCACTACCCGTAAATTCGGCGGTACGGGCCTGGGCCTGTCCATTTCCAAGCGGCTGGCGGAGTTGATGAGCGGGGAGATCGGCGTAGCCAGTCAGGAAGGCCGGGGTTCAACCTTTTGGTTCACCGCCTTATTTCAGAAGCAACCGACGGACGAGGTTAGTTACTCTGGTTTGCTGATCGATGCCGACCTGACCCGGACTAGAATCTTGGTCGTGGATGATAATCTGGTTAATCGACGTGTTTTTGCCGGGATACTGAACTCCTGGCGCTGCCGTTTCGATGAGGCAGCGGACGCCGTGACGGCCCTGAGTCTACTTCGTGCGGCTACTGCCGCGGGAGATCCTTTCCAGCTAGCCATCTTGGACATGCTCATGCCGGAAATAGATGGTGAGACTCTGGGCAAGATGATTAAAGAAGACTCTCTACTCAAAAATACCATCCTGGTTATGATGACCTCGGCCGGGAGACGAGGTGACGCGGCCCGGCTGGAAAAGATCGGCTTTGGCGCCTATCTGACCAAACCGGTCAGGCAATCACAATTACTAAACTGTGTCATGACCGTGTTGGGCGGAAAGGCTCCGGTGGAAACGTCCCCCCAACGCATCGTCACCCGGCATACCGTGGCCGAAAACTCGAAACGTAAGATTCGTATCTTGCTGGCCGAGGATAATATCACCAACCAGAAGGTGGCTATCCGGTACATAGAAAAAATGGGTTACCGGATCAATGCCGTAGCCAATGGGAAGGAGGCCGTGGAAGCCCTGAGGACTATTCCCTATGACCTGGTGCTGATGGATATCCAGATGCCGGAACTGGATGGATATGAAGCCACAAAAATGATTCGAAATAATGATGTTCCGGTGCTTGATCACCAGATACCCGTCATCGCCATGACGGCCAACGCCATGAAGGGGGACCGGGAGAAGTGCCTCGAAGCCGGGATGGATGATTACGTTTCCAAACCGATCATGCCTGCTGATCTGGCCCAGGTCATTGACCGCTGGATCTCAGCCGAGCCGGCTGTTGAAGATAAACAACCGACCGGCGGAAAGGAAACTGAAGATAAGGTTTGCCTGGACCTCACCGCCTTGGAGGTACGGTTTGATGGTGATGAGGAATTCTGCGCCGAGATACTCGATGTGTTCCTTCAAGATGGGGCCGAGGAAATCGCAGCTTTAGAAGAAGCTGTGGCGAAATCCGATGCCCAACAGATTCGCCAAGTTGGTCATAAACTTAAAGGCGCATCCGGGAATATGACGGCGATGAGACTGCAGGATCTGGCCTTAAAAATAGAACAGGCCGGTAAGGATAGTATGATTGATAACGCCAGGGAGATATTAGAAAAAATTAAGCAAGAGTTCGAACTGGTGAAACAACTGGTTCGTCCGGAAAAAGATGTTCCGCCTGATGGTCCAACAAACTGGAATAATAATGTAACTAATCGGAAAAAGATGTCTTAATGCCGAATAAAATATTAAAGAGTGAATAACCACCAGATTGGATCCTGTCCGACTTTCCCCAAAAAAAATCGTGCCGGAAAAGCCAAAGTTGGTGTAGTATATGTGGCTCATTCTTGGGTTTAAGACCTTTAAGCTTTAATCATAAGCATTCGGAGGGAACTGCTGTGGACGTTGACGGTACCTTAACCTATCTGAACCAGACTTCTCGAAAACATGTCTTGTTCAAGCTGTTACCATTTCTTGTTCTGGGCCTTTCCTTGTTCTTTACTCTCTTATTATGGCGGATGGCGGATACAGGTTTGAGGCAGAAAGCTCAAACTATTTTCTCCGACAAGACTAATGAAATCGCCACGTCCATTGTAAAACGAATGCATGATCACGAGCAGGTTCTTTTAGGTGGTGCCGGCTTATTCAACGCCATAGGAGAGGTTACCCGGACTGAATGGCGTCACTATGTTTCATCATTACAGCTTGACCAGAATCATCCCGGCATCCTTGGCGTTGGGTACTCAATCTGGTTGACACCGAAGGAAAGGGACGGAAATTTAATAAAGATCCGGGGAGAAGGTTTTCCCGAATATAGCATCAAACCGGAGGGTGATCGTCCGGTTTACACCTCCGTCATCTACTTAGAACCGTTCAACTGGCGTAACCAGCGAGCCTTCGGATACGATATGTATACCGAACCCATCCGGCGGGCCGCTCTTAATAAGGCTAGAGACGAGGGCATAACCACCATCGCAGCCAAGATTATTCTGGTGCAGGAAACAGATAAATATAAACAAAACGGTATGTTGATGTGTATACCTGTTTACCGTTTAGGCATGGCCGTTGATAGTGTTGAAAATCGCCGGGCCGCCCTCAAGGGATTTGTTTACAGCCCCATCAGGATGAATGATTTTGTATACGGCACCCTTGGAAAACTCCCGACAGACATAGCCTTCGAGCTTTTTGCCGGAGATTCAGATACGCTGGAATCACATATGTTCAGCAGTATTGCGAGTGAAAAGATAACCCTACCGGATAATTTTCGTCCGGATTTCACGAGTGAGAAAGAAGTCGCGGCATACGGCCGGACGTGGGTTTTCACCTTCAGGAGCCTTCCCTCCTTTTCTCAAGAGCTCAACCGAGTTGAATCCTATATCGCCTTGTCCGGAGGTATTCTAGTCAGCCTTTTACTGTCAATCATAGCTTTCACCCTGCTCTCAACGCGCAATCAGGCCCTATCGCTGGCCAAGATGATGACCAAAGAGTTGCGCGAAAACGAAAACTCATTGAAATCTATCCAACTTCGTCAGCGATCCATCCTGGACAACTTGCCGATTATGGCCTGGCTTAAAGATGCGGAAGGGCGCTTCGAAATGGTCAACGACGTGATGGCTGATATAGTCGGCCAACCATCCGATAGATTTTTCGGCAAAACGGATTTCGATTTTTTCCCCCAGGAGCAGGCTCAAAAATATCAGGCTGATGACCGGGAAGTCCTTGTCACGCGGCTCAAAAAACAGACGGAAGAATTTATTACAACCAAACACGGGACGTTATGGTTTCTAACTAATAAGACGCCGTTGTTCGATGAACTAGGACGGGTTGTAGGAACCATAGGGGCGGCTCTAGACATAACCGAGCGGAAAATCTATGAAGATGAGCTGATCAAAGCCCGTGTGGCTGCCGAAACCGCTAATCAGGCTAAGAGCGAATTCCTGGCCAACATGAGCCATGAGATTCGAACGCCGCTAAACGTCATAATAGGTATGGCTCGTTTACTTATTGATTCCGATTTGACGGATAAACAGCGAGAGCAGATGATTTCACTAAAAAATGCGTCCGACAATTTACTTGTTGTCATCTCAGACATACTAGATTTTTCTAGAATAGAAGCCGGCAAGACCCAATTGATAGAAACTGACTTCTACATTTACGATATGTTAAGAGATATAATCAGTCTGTTTTTCATCAGCGCCAGGGAAAAGGGGATCAAATTAAACTTAGATATTGATCCCAAGGTTCCCAAGGTTCTCAGCGGTGATTTCGGTAAGTTGAAGCAATTGATTGTGAACCTGGCCGCTAATGCCCTAAAGTTCACCTCCCAAGGTCTAATCGAACTGAAGGTAGCCACCCTAGAAGAAACAGCCGTGGCTTTAGCTGGTCGGATTGAGAAAGTTAATTTGCTCTTTTCCATCCGGGATACCGGAGTCGGGATTCCCGAAAATCGGATAGGAGTAATTTTTGATTCATTTATCCAGGGAGATTCTTCAACGACCAAAAAATATGGCGGCACAGGATTGGGATTGGCCATATGCAAAGGTATCGCTGAACTAATGGGTGGATCTATTTGGGTAAAAAGTAAACTAGGGGAAGGCTCGACATTCTACTTCTCGGCTAAATTTGATACAGTTCTCGGCGTTCCGGAAGATCATCTCATAGGTATGGCGCATAGGAGCCCGGCTCAACTAAAACCGCTCCACATTATCTTAGCCGAAGACAATGAATTGAATCAAAAATTCTGCATGGAATTCTTGGAAGGATGCGGGCATTCCGTATCTGTGGCCAATAATGGCCGTGAGGTCCTGGACCTATTAGGCAATCAACCAGTAGATTTGATACTTATGGACATCTCCATGCCGGAGATGGATGGGCTTGAAACCACTGCGGTCATAAGAAGCTCTGCAGGCGACAAATTCGATCCTCGGATTCCCATAATCGCTCAAACCGCTCATGCCATGAAAGGAGATCGTGAAACCTTTCTGGCCGCCGGGATGAACGGGTATATTGCCAAGCCGATCGATGTGGAAGAGCTAGTCCATATCATTGAACAGGTCGCCCCGCATCTGACTATCCCACAGAGCTCAAAAAGAAACGTTACTCAGCTTTCAGACCTCCCTGATAAAGAATTACCGGTATTTGATACCGGCTGGCTGGTAAACAAATACAGTCACAAGAGGGATTTCCTTTGTGAATTGCTGAGCCTTTTTAAAGACGAATTACCAAAGAAGATAAACGAACTCAATATGGCATTTATCGATAATGATATTAATTTGTTAATTAAAACAGCCCATTCCTTGAAGGGTTCTACGGCTACCCTCGGTGCGGTAGGGTTGAATGATTGTGCCAGGCATCTACTGGAGTCCGGCAGAGAAAATGATCAGGAAAAGATCAAAATATACCTGGATAAGGCAGAAACTGAAGTTGGGCGGGTTCTGGACGTATTATCTCAGGGCGGTCCCTTACTCGATTGAATCAAGTCTCGTGCCTTAGAATAAAGGGGCATGCTTAACCGAAGAATTATGCTCTAATTTTTTGTTGCTGTTTCTTCCAACCTTCGGTAGCCCAAACCGAAGCTCAACATCTCATTTTAATTTGTAATCATTGGGGATATGATTTATAATATGGCTCTCCTTTTCCGAGTTAATTGACCTAAAAGACATCTATGTTTTCTCCACGGATAAAGCCATGAAAAGAAACATACTGGCCGCCTCAATCTTGTTCGGCCTGGCTGGTTTTGCCGGGAATTGGTTTAAGGCCGAGTTGTTCTTCAATGTCGACTTCCTCTTCGGCTCTTTTTTCGTGATGCTGGCTATTCTCCGGTTTGGCCCGTTGGCCGGCGTGGTTGCCGGGGTCATGGCCGCGTCCTGCACTTATATTCTCTGGCACCATCCCTGGTCCATCATCATATTCCTGGCCGAGGCGGCGTTCGTGGCCTGGAGGACCGGAAAAAAGGGCCGAAAAATATTAACCCAGGACATTCTCTTTTGGCTGGTTTTAGGCATGCCGTTGGTCTGGTTGTTCTATCACCAGGTCATGGGGATTCAGCCGCAGCCAACCCTAACGATCATGCTTAAACAAAGTATCAACGGAATCTTCAACGCCCTTTTGGCCGGAATCGCCAATTTGTTGCTCCAGACTTTCAGCCGGGACAGGGACTCACTCCCGGCATTCCGGGAAACAATTTTTACGATCATGGTCTCCATTCTCATGTTCCCGGCAATAATATCAGTAATTTTCTATCAGAGAAATTCCATGGACGACGAGCTTAACCGCCTGGCCGCTTATGCGTCACAGGTAGCTAGAATTACGCATAATAGCGTCAACGTCTGGGTTGAGAAGAATCATCAAAGCGTCATAGGTCTGTCTAAGCTGATCGGAGACCCCGATACGACCCCAGGGCCGGTAATGCAGCGACTCGTGACGGAGGTTAAAGAAGTCTCGCCCCAATTCAAGCGGATGGGGGTGCTGGATCGAAACGCAACCACCATAGCCTATTCGCCGATGGTAGACCATCATGGAAATTCAACAATAGGGGTTAATTTTTCAGATAGAGCATATCTCCCCATACTAATGGCCAAAAAAAAACCCATGATCGGTGACGTAGTTATGGGGAGGTTCGGCCCTCCCAACCCCATGGTCCCGTTTCTGGCTCCCTTAATATCCTCAGGGGAATACAATGGTTTTTGTGTAGGTATCCTAGACGAAGAACAGATAAGAAATGTTTTATCCTCCATTGTGGTTAAAGGCGATTTTGACGTAACACTGCTTGATTCTAAGAAAAAAATTATCGTTAGCACCAGAAGCGACTTAAAACCAATGGACCGTCTTGCTACACCCAGAGATGGGCGTAATTACCAAATTACCGCCGATGTCCGACACTGGGTCCCCACAGCGATGCCTGGAACCAGCATTATGCAGCGTTGGGAAAAATCGTTATTGGTGTCGGAAATAGATGTCGGACACGATGGCTGGTTTGTTCGAGTCGAGGCGTCGCTCCTGCCGCTGTTAACCGGACTCAACAGCAGGACTATAAATGGATTTCTGTTTTTGTTTTTCTTGCTTCTCGCTGTTGTCGGCTTGTCCTATCTAATTAGTGGGAGCTTGATTTATTCGGTCGAGAGGCTACAGGAAGCCACGGGGAGGCTGCCCCAACAGCTTGAGATTGAAGATTCAGAGAGGTATTGGCCCGTCAGCAGAATCGCCGAGCTGGATAAATTGATTTACAACTTCACGCAAATGTCTCAGGCCCTCAAGGGAGCCTTTCGCGACCAGAGGCAACTCAATGAATATCTTGAACAACGCGTATCAGAGCGGACAGCTTTGTTGAAAACCGTCAACGAACAACTACAGGAAGAAATAGCAGAACGGCAACGGGCTGAAGACCAGTTGCTCGACGCCCTGAGAGAAAAGGAAGTTCTGCTTAAAGAGGTTCACCATCGGGTCAAAAATAATTTACAGGTGGTCATAAGCCTGCTGAACATGCAGTCAAGACAGGATCCTGATGGGCGCGTCAGGCAAGCTTTGCAAGACAGCCGGGATAGAATCCGGGCTATGGCGTTGATTCATGAAACGTTGCACAGATCGAGTAATTTGGCCAAGATTTCAATAAAAAACTATACTCAAGACCTGGTTAGGATTTTATTCCAGGCCTTACAGGGCCGGGGAAAGATATTTACCACAAGCTTGGATATGGAGGAAATTAGCCTACCGATTGATCAGGCTGTTCCCTGCGGGCTCATTTTGAACGAATTGATAACCAATGCCTTGAAATATGGTCTACCGGGGGGAAAAGAAGGCGTGCTGAGAATAGAGGCCCGAATGATTGATTCAGATGAAGTTGAGTTACAAATCCGAGATAACGGCCCTGGCTTGCCCGAAGACATAGAGCGCCTGAAAGAAACTTCTCTTGGCCTGAATCTCGTGTCAATTTTAGTCGAGGGTCAGCTCTTGGGCCGTCTGACCATGGAAAACGATCATGGAGCCGTTTTTAAAATTCGCTGGCCCTTTTTAGAAAAGGCAAGAGAGGAGCGCGCCAATGCCTAAAGCACGAATCATGATTGTGGAAGACGAGGCTATTACCGCTCGGGAACTGGCCCACGAACTCCAGGAACTGGGCTACGAAATTGTCTCCATCGTAGTTTCGGGAGAGAAAGCCGTCAGACTGGCCGAGGAGAACCATCCAGACCTGATATTGATGGACATAAAACTGGTTGGCAGCATGGATGGTATTGAAGCGGCACAGGAAATCAAAAACAAATCCGGCGTCCCGGTGATCTTCTTAACTTCCTGGGCCGAGGATGAATTCTTAGCTCGGGCCAAGGTTACCGAGCCTTTCGGCTATTTGCTCAAACCTTATAACATCAGGGAACTTCGCGCCTGCATCGAGATGGCCTTGTACCGGGCTGAGATGGAGGCCAAAGTGAAGAAGCTCAGCGGCCTTTTGCCTATCTGCGCCAGTTGCAAAAAAATTCGAGACGACCAGGGTTATTGGCAACGGATAGAGAAGTATATCCAGGAGCATTCCGAGGCGTTATTCACTCATGGCGTTTGCCCTGACTGCGTCAAGAAACTATACCCGGAATATTACGCTGAAAAAGATTATCAATAAAAGGGAGAAGTGATGGCGCCACGCAAAATTATGATTGTGGAGGATGAAGCCATTGTGGCGCTCGACCTCAAGAGGATACTTGAGGATTTAGGTTATGTTGTCTGCGCCCGAACAGCTTCCGGTGAAAAGGCCGTTGCCCAGGTCGAAGAAGACCGCCCCGATCTTGTTCTGATGGATATTACTTTAGCCGGAAAGATGGACGGAATCGAGGCAGCCGAGATAATTCGTTACAGGTTTGATATTCCAGTTGTTTTTACTACCGCATGGGCTGATGAAGAGGCGCTGACAAGAGTCAAATCGGCCTATCCCTTTGGCTACTTACTTAAGCCATATCAGGAACGGGATATTCGGATTACGATTGACATGGCCTTCCATCTGGCACAGGCTGAGTCTGAAAGGAAGCTTGCGGAGGAAGCGTTACGTGAGAGTGAGAAAAAGTACAAAACCCTGATTGAAACGACTGACACCGGATTTGTGATTCTCGACCGGGAAGGAAGGGTTCTCGACGCTAACCCGAAGTTTGTCAGGTTAACCGGTAATACGCGGTTGATAGATATCCTTAATCGCCAAGTCACCGAGTGGACTGCGCCACATGATCTGGAACGAAATTCATCGGCGATCGGCCAGTGCTTAGAGCTGGGTTATGTCCGCCATCTTGTAATCGATTACGTGAACCAACAAGGATCATTTACCCCGGTTGAGATAAACGCCACCGTCGTGCCGACACCTGGAGGCCTCCGGATCATGTCGCTAATCCGGGATATAACCGAGCGGAAACATACAGAGGATGCGATCTTGGCCGGTGAAAATTGGTTTAGATCAATTTTCGAGAACTTCCCTGTACCCTATCACTCCCTCGATGAATATGGCCGCTTCCTTGAGGTGAACGGCGCGCTCTGTGATCTGCTAGGGTTCAAAAGAGAAGACATTATCGGTAAAGAATTTGGAGATTTTTGCACCTCCGCGAGCAAGCCTTTATTTCATGAAATATATAAACAAGTTAAAGAGATAGGATGGGATGGCAATGCTGAACTGGCTTTAATCAACTCGGCAGGGGAAACAATTACGGTGCTGCTGACGTGCCGTGTTCAACCCCACCCCGTCACTAATGAATTTATTCGAACTCTTTGTATAATATATGATATTACCTCGCAATAAGCTTAAGAGTGTTATCACCCCAGCATCGGCACGAAGACGAAAAAGCCAGTGTATTCCGCCGAACTGTCAGTCGGATATCCAGTGCCGTGGTTGATCGGCGCCACGTGTAAGGTGCTCCCCCTTGTCAAGATAAATTTCTTCCACCTGGTTATTTGGTTGCCATGCACCCCATGCTCACCGGCAATCTCAGCCATGGTCCGGTGACCCTTTATCCCTTCCCTCGCCACCTCGCCCTAAAGCCGGAATCGTACCTCTTCCCCATCTCTTTCCGTTAAGTCCTCCCTGTTGGACTAATCAAACCTGAGTTCGACCAGTTTTTTAATTAACTACCAAAAAAATGAATCCGCAGATTTCTCAGATCAACGCAGATGGAAATGACCCACCGACCTGTAACGGTCCGAATATGCGCTAACCAGTGCAATCTATCGGATTGAATCATGGCCCTTTATGATAAATGTTACATTAAGGTGAAATCCGCTGTTGTGACCGAGTTATCAGGTAATCGTCACTGTGCTGTAACAATATGATGTTACCTTAACAACGTCTTTGAGACTTCAACCCGGCCGATATCAGCGAATGGTCGGCTGAAGTGAAAAAGTACGCCGATTGCAAGCCTGGAAACTGTTTTGTCCGGGATGGAAGGACTCAAAAATTTGTTGGCCAAATTCAAGCGAACCGACGATTATTTCAACCAAGATTAAATTGCGGGATAACCAGGAGACTTTATGGCCAAAGTATTAGTCGTGGATGATGAACAATACATCCGGGAAATGTATCTTGACGAGTTGACCGAAGATGGACACGCCGTGGCGACTCTCGCCTCAGGATTGCACTTGAAAGAATCCTTAGACAGTCTGCAACCTGACGTGATGGTCTTGGACATTATGCTGGGTGGTGATAATGGGCTTAATTTACTTCAGGAAATTCGTTCCGATAACTATAAGCTCCCGGTCATTCTGTGCAGCGCCAATGATTCCGGCAAATCAGATCCGCGGTCCCTGGCTGCGGAATATTATGTCATGAAATCATTTGATCTCTCAGAGCTGAAGAAAAGGGTCAACCAGGCTACCGATGGGATCAATTGCCGCCCCATCAGCCGGAACTGAAACATCGATCTCTTCCACCACCCGACGCGGAGGACTTCATTTTGGAGGTGATTGTGACCGGAAAATCCGCGGTTCTTTTTGTTTGTGTCCATAATAGCGCCCGGAGCCAGATGGCGGAGGCTTTCTTGCATCACCTGGCCGGTGATCGTTTTGAAGCATCCAGCGCCGGTTTTGAACCAACCTGTATAAATCCTTTAGTTATAGAGGTAATGCGGGAAGAAGGATTTGATCTGTCGGATCATCAAACCAAGAGTGTGTTTGAATTGTATAAGCAAGGAAAATTATATCGATATATCATAACCGTGTGCGATGAATCAACCGGCCAAAGATGTCCCGTTTTCCCTGGAATAGCCAAAAGACTGCATTGGAGCTTTGACGATCCGGCGTCATTCACCGGCAGTCATGAAGAAAAGTTGGCCTTAACCAGAAAAGTTCGGGACGAAATCATGGCCACAATTCAAGACTGGCTAAGTGGACCGGCTCCGGCCGCGGATTAAGCGGCACTAAAAAAGGAAGAGAAAGCAAATGTCCCAGGTGAACATATTAGTGGTGGAAGATGAGCAGGATATTCTCGACCTGGTGGAATACAATCTTCAGCAAGAGGGCTTCCATGTCCTGCGGGCGATGGATGGACTGGCCGGAATTCAACTGGCCAAAAAAGAACGTCCTGATCTGGTCATCCTCGACCTCATGCTGCCCAAGATGGATGGCAAGGAGGTTTGCCGCTCTATCCGCCAGGATGGCGAGACCAGTACCATGCCGATCATGATGCTGACGGCCAGGGCTGAAGAGATTGACCGGGTCATTGGGTTTGAACTGGGCGCGGACGATTACTTGACCAAGCCGTTCAGCCCCCGGGAACTGGTCCTTCGGGTCAGGGCCGTGCTCAGGCGGTTAAAAGATAAGGTGACATCTAATTCACTTATCCGATTTCCAGGCATCCTGATTGATCCGGAGAAGCATCGGGTCGAAATCGATGAACAGGATGTCCGATTGACCGCCACCGAGTTCAGATTGTTGCAATGTCTGGCGGCCAATTCAGGCAATGTCTTGACCAGGGAGGATTTGCTCGACCAGGTCTGGGGTTATGTTTATGATGGTTACGCCCGGACGGTCGATACCCATATCCGACGGCTCCGGAAGAAAATGGGTAATCAACAAGAACGGATCGATACTATTCGAGGTGTGGGATATCGATTTCGGTCCGACCAGTTACAGTGAGAGCGGTTGTCGGGTAATCGTCACCGAGTCTGCGTCGAAGTCCGCCCAAACCCGGTCAAATGTATCTAACGGCCATGCCTGAGTCATTAATTCGTGACCGGACTAGACTCAGGCCGGCTTGCCCGGCGGGCGTTTGTTTTGTGCTATGCCCTTTTTAATATTCATTGATGCAATTTTCAGGAGGAACCATGGGATCCCGTGAAATAAAGATAGAAAAAGTATTGAGCGTAGAAGAACTCTCCGGCTTTTTCAACCAGGTGATTGAAGGTCTGGAAGCGGCTAATTCGCTCAATGAACTGGGAGTTGATTTGCATGATTTCAGTAAAGTGTCTATCAGTCTCAAACGCCGTCAAGGTCAGGTGATGATGAAGTTAAAGGTAGAGCATGATCGGACTGCTTCGGGAGAGGAGGAAGACCTTATTGAAACAGATCATCCGGACCAGATCGCCACAAAATACAAAACCCTCAAGAAATCAATGAAAACCGGGATGAAGGTGATGGCCCAGTTCTTGAGCAATAATGAATTGCCGCCGAGGCTGGTGGTCCAGTCCTTCTTGAGCCAGGCCAATCAGATGATCACCTTTCCGGGCAAAGGGGACGAACATTATCTGGAGTTCGGTAAAGAATGTGATGACCTTAAGGTGGCATTCGACCAGGGCGACGTCAACTTAATGAGAATCAAGTGCGATGCACTGAACAGCCTCAAAAAGCAATGTCATGCCCAATTCAAGTAACCTCTGTCTTTGGTGGGTAAACAAGAAAATAAATGGATAACATTGATATTGAAACGGATACAGGCTGCGACCTCCTGGAAGACCTCCCGGACGAAGTGTCTGAAGCTGACGAACGGAATTTTCTAGGGCTTATTTCCACGGAACTCACTCCGAAGCAACGGGAAGAAATAGTCATTCCCCCGGTAGTTTTTCCGGAGCAGCAAAATGTTCTGGCGGTCCACTGGCATCCCGAGCATGTCCCCTTAGACCTGATCGCCCGACGGATTGATGCGACCTTTCCCAATAAAACTGACGAGCTGATCATTCCGACCCAACATAATGTTTTGATGCGATATAATGAGTGGTTCGGCGTGGAGGTCGATTGTTATTCGACCGGATTTAATCAAAAGGTCCAACTCCTGCTGCATTTCCACCACAGCAAGGAAGAAAAGGCCGGTGTCTTGAAATCCATGCTGACTTACACCTTCAAGTACCGGTCGCAGCAATTGTTTGATTATATCGAGACCATCGTTAAACCCCACCGGGACAGGCTGGAGCAGGCGGCCCGGATTACCGGGACAGATGAAAAGGTTATTGATCTGGTCATTAATTATGTCAAGCACCTGGTCCAGTTGTTGGAGCGGCATCGGGCGGCGGTATCGCCGGAGATGCTCAAAAATAAGTTATTACGGGATTTTTTCGACACCCTGCGGCCCCAATATGGACACGGGACGATTAATCGGGCCCAGGCTTTTTTGCGGGCGGTGAAGGAAATCGTCAAGGCTGATTTTCCCTTGCAGTATTTCTTTAGGACCTCTGAAATCATAGAGGAGGCCCGGTGTCTCGGATGCGGTATCTTGGTGCCCCATCCGGAGCAATTTTGGCCGATCTTGTTGGCGGAATATGATCTGGACGGTTATGAGGTCTGGAATCCTCAATCCCGAAAGTATACTGAATTCTTGATTTCAGTGGTAGATCGAAGCAATCGCCGACAGGGCCCATCAAGGAGAAAGATGCTCCTGTTCATGGGTGACGACACCCACCTGGGCGAGAAGCTAAAGGATCCATCAGCTCAGTATCCGGATAAGGCCTGCCGGGAGATCGGCGTTCATCCCGCCTGGGATGATCTTAGTATCCGGAAAAAGATGATTTCGGCCGCGATGGATCGGCGGCAAGTCATTATTGAGTACCGCGACCGGCTGCTGGGGTAACCCGCCGGGGTGCCGATTAAGGGCGAGAGAGGCAGAATCCCTTGGACCCTCAGGGTTAGAGGCCCGGTTCCGGGCCAATTCCATTCATGACTTTCATTCTCGGAGGCGACCAACATGTCCCAAAATGAAAAATTCGAATACGAATCCATTCAAGATAACGCCAGCGTTAGAAATTTTATCCAGTCTTTGCTTGATGGGATAGAGCAAGGCCGCATTATCCTGCAATCAAACGAGGATGAGATTATCATGCATCCAAATAATTTACTCAAGCTTTCGGTCAAGGCCCGGAAAAAAGACGATCAAGGCCGGCTGAACATTAAGGTCTCGTGGAAAGAATCTAAATCTTCCGTCATCACCACACCGAACTCACTCAGGGTAACCGCGTAGGCCATGCTAAATTTTGAAGGAATAGAAGAAAATCTTAAGTTTATCGTGCTGGAGACGCAGACTCAGGTCAGCGCCACTCGCGACTTGCTCCGGAATCGGAGTCAGATAGAATATGAAAGAATCGTCTCTCGCGACGATTACATCGATAATCTGAAAAATCTTATCGAAAGCAGTTGCTTCACCAGGCTGGCCTCCGACCGGTTACTGGGCAAGGAAGAAATCAATGAAATAAGGGCAGTCCAAATAATTTGTATTAACCTGGAACGGATTGCCGATTACTCGGTTAATATCAGCCGGCAGATGGGCTACATGGATGAAGCTGAGTTTATTCATGAATTTGACTTCGAAAGTGTATTCCCAAAGATATCGGAAGGTATTTCCAGTATCTACACCGTGTTAAAGGATCGGAATCTGGCCGGGGCCTTAACCATCTGCCGGGTCGAATACGCCCTCGATGAATGGTATAAGGTTAGTTTCGACGCCATCATGGATCGGCTAAGAGGCGGGCAAAACATCCAAAATTTGATTACCGTGCTCTTTATCTTTCGGTACTTGGAGCGGATTGGCGATGCCCTGCTCAACATCGGTGAGGCCTTGATTCTGGCCATCATCGGCGAAAAGATCAAGATTCACCAGTTCCAGGCTCTCCAGGAAACACTGTCCCGGTCGGGATTTGAGGGCAACCTGGAAGAACTCGATGTCCATTCAATTCTGGGCAGTAGGTCCGGCTGCATCATCAACCGGCTGGAGCAGCGGCGGTCCAATTGGTCCCAGGCACAAGAGAGTATCTTCAAGGAAGGCAACCTGCAAAAAATCCGCCGTGAAAAAGCCAACTTGGAACTGTGGGCGGAAAAGTATCCCGGTCTGACTCCCAAAATTTTAGGCTATTATGAGGAAGGCGACAAGGGCGCGCTGCTGGTCCAGTTTTTGGCCGGGTGCACCTTAGATGAAGTCATCCTGAATGCCGCGGAGGAACCGCTTCGGAATGCTTTCTTTATCCTGAAGCAAATACTCGAAGAAGTGTGGCGGCAGACCCGGCAGGACGGTCCTATGGCCACCGACTATCTCAACCAGATCCGGGCCAGACTGCCTCAGATTCACCGAGTCCATGAAAATTTTTCGCGGCCGGCCAAATATCTGGGCGTGACCAAGGTCGCCTCATCCGAAGAGCTTTTGTCTGCTTGCTCAGAAATTGAGAGCCGGCTTCCCGCACCCTTTGCCGTGTTGATTCATGGTGATTTCAACGTCAACAATGTCGTTTACAACCATGAACTGCAACGGGTCCACTTCATTGACCTGTACCGGTCCAGGTATGCCGATTACGTGCAAGATGTCTCGGTCTTTCTCATCTCGAATTTCAGGATCCCGGTTTTTGATGAAGAACTGAGATCCAGGTTAAACTGGATCATCGAAAAATTCTATGAGTTCTCCAGCCAATTGGCCTTGAGTTGGCAAGACCGGACGTTCAACGCCCGGCTGGCCCTGGCCCTGTCCAGATCCTTTTATACCTCCACCAGATTTGAATTAAACAAGGAATTCGCCCGAGAGATGTATTTGCGGGCTCATTTCTTAATGGAAAAAGTGGCCGGATATGGCGCGGCCGGCGGGTCCTGGACGGATTTTGTCTTTCCATTGTCTGTATTATATTATTAAGTATAACCTGACTTCGGCAAGTCTTATTGATTGGGAAACTGAAATGTATCCGCAGATTTCGCAGATGAACGCAGATGAAAGCGACCCACAGGCCATGCGATCATTTGCTTGACTTTGGCCGGCCGTGGCTTGAATACAAGCCTTCGGACACAAACGTTTTGTTTTTTTAATCTGCGCGAATCGGCGCAATCTGCGGATTGAATCATGGCGTTGAAGTTGATACGCCACCTGCGGGAGAGCTGAGCCTTTTGCAGTAACCTGGTAAAGGAGTTAAGTGTGACCAGAATTGGTGTGGTTGGAATCAAAGGAAGCTGGTCTTCGGAAAAGTTGGCCG
Source organism: Deltaproteobacteria bacterium (assembly GCA_015233355.1). GTDB lineage: Bacteria > Desulfobacterota > JADFXK01 > JADFXK01 > JADFXK01 > JADFXK01. Next base: position 41,929 of record JADFXY010000001.1, read on the forward strand.
ACGCGGTAGCTGAGATGACCGGCTTTAGGCTATTGATCGGCATGGATGAAGTAAGTTTGGACTTTGAATCGGGGCGGGCGTTTTTCCAGGGATGTGATTTGACCGAACTCGATGCTTTGATAATCAAGAAGATCGGCCTCACCTACTCGCCCAGCCTGCTGGACCGGTTGGAAGTCTTGCGTTATCTCAATAGCCGCGGCCTGCCCATGTTCTCCAAACCGGGCAACATCATTGGCGTCTTGAACCGGCTGTCTTGCACCGTCACCTTGCAATCGGCCGGTATCCCCATGCCGCCGACTACTATCACCGAAGACGTTACCGAGGCCTTGAAGGCCGTCTCCGAGTATGGAGAAGCCGTTTTTAAACCTCTTTACACGTCAAAGGCCCGCGGTATGGTGGTCATTAAGTCCGGTTATGGGACGAAGGAGGCCATCGAATCCTACCGGAGCGAATATTCCTCCATGTATATCCAAAAGAAGATAGATATCCCAGGTAAGGACCTGGGGGTGGTGTTTTTGGGCGGCGAATACCTGACCACCTATGCCCGATGCCGGGTCCCCGGTTCATGGACCACGACTACTTTTTTCGGAGGCCAATATGAACCGTATGATCCGCCGCCGGCCATTATTGACTTAGCCGGCCGGGCCCAAAGTTGCTTTGGCCTGGACTTTACCTGTGTTGACGTGGCCGAGACCGGTGCCGGACCGGTTGTCTTTGAAGTATCGGCTTTTGGAGGATTTCGGGGCTTGGAAAAGGCCCAGGGCATTGACGCCGCCGAGAAGTACGTCACCTATGTTTTAGCGAGGCTCGCATCATGGAAGAAAATCCCATCTCAGCCCTTGACCTCATTAGCCGGTTGCGGACAACGTACCCGGTAACCACCGGCCTCAACCTGGTTTTTGGACAGGTGAGAATAGCCTTAAAGACAAATCAGCCGACCCTGGTGGATGTATTAGAGGAGTATTTCGGGTCGTTCGTCTCCACGGAAGGTCCCGCCGACATCACCATTACCGCCCATGAAGCTCCAATTCAGACCTTTCCGTTCTCCTTCACTCAGAAGACGCCGGACCCCGGTAAGACGAAGGTAAAGGAAGAATATGTGGAACTCGATGATGGGCGGATCGTCCGCAAACGACTGACCGGTCTCTGTTTCGTCTTTAACAGCCGGGAACACCTGGCTATCGGGCCTTGCCTGAGTAATGCCAATCAAATCGTTAATTTTATCAATAATCGTTATATCCAGTGGAAGCTTCACCGGGGCTGCTTGCTGGGCCATGCCGCGGGAGTCTTGTATCATGGCCGCGGGCTGGCCTTGGCCGGGTTTTCCGGAATGGGCAAATCTACCCTGGCCCTGCACCTGGTCAGCCGAGGGACATCTTTTGTCAGTAACGACCGGTTGCTCATCTCTCCCAGCGGCTCCGGCCTGGAGATGAACGGCGTGGCCAAACTCCCCCGGATCAACCCTGGGACCGTTTTGAACAATCCTATGCTCTCCTCCGTGATTCCGGAAGAGGAGAAAGCGGCGTTTAAGTCTCTCCCTAAGGAAGAGCTATGGGATCTTGAACACAAATATGATGTGCCGATCGGTGGAATTTTTGGCCCGTCGCGATTCGCCTTGTCGGCGCCGATGGTGGGTTTGGTCATTTTGAACTGGGACCGGACCGAAGCCCCGGTGACGGCACAGGAGGTTGATCTGGATCAGCGACGGGATTTGCTGGCCGCCTTCATTAAGTCAGAGGGGTTGTTTTACTTGCCGCTCAACGACGAGTCCGAACACGACCGTTCGGCCGCGGCCTACATAACCTTTTTGTCTCGATGCCGGGTCTGGGAGATTCGGGGGGGCACGGATTTTTATGCCGCTGCGAATATTTGTTTCCGGTTCCTTGAGACTCAGGGATAACAACTCCCAGCCCAACCGGTCTGGAGGAAACTGTCATAGGCGATGCTTGATAAAAAACAGGTCACAGCGTTAAATAACCCCAGGTAGAAAGGTAGAGACGATGGACAAGCCGAAGATAGAATTAAAGAATACTATAGGCCGAAATGAAGTGATCACCTATTTAGAAGGACTCGTCGAAGGCTTCAAGGCCGGAAAGATCGTGTTGGAGCAAGGCGACCTGATCCTTGAGATGACTGTTCCCGAAGTGGTCCAGGTTGAAGTGGAAGCCGGACAAAAGAAGGATAAGGCCAAGTTTGCGCTGGAACTAACCTGGGACCAAGTCACTGATTCCAAATAATTTGACCCCTTGCCTCGTTAAATAACCCCGGGTAGAAAGGTAGAGTCGATGGATAAGCCGAAGATAGAATTAAAGAATACTATGGGCCGAAATGAAGTGATCACCTATTTAGAAGGACTCGTCGAAGGCTTCAAGGCCGGGAAGATCGTGTTGGAGCAAGGATACCAAATCCTCGAGATGACTGTTCCCGAAGTGGTCCAGGTGGAAGTGGAAGCTAAACAAAAGAAGGATAAGGCCAAGTTTGCGCTGGAACTAACCTGGTATCAAATTGCTGATCCAGATGAATGTGACTCCGTCAAGATCTCGGGCCAAAACCCGGAGAAGGCGGTTTTAGCCGCAGGATTTGAGGAAGTCGGCGACAAAGAGCCAACGTTGGACAATAATGAGCATAGGTTGTGTATCGATGCCAAGGAAGAGTGCCTCCTTACCATTACGGTGAAGGAAGAAACCGAACTGGAGTCCGCTGAAAAGGAGTCTGACCGCTTGCTCCGAATCGGCGAAGAGCAATACACATCTTAAGAAAAAGATTTTGGATCCGGCATGAACAAATTCCCGCGGGCAGGGACGCCTGCGCCACCAGAAAAACAGATTCTTTTTTACAAACCTATAACTTATAAATGCTGTTGGAGCATGACATGATCGATCCGGTGATTTTTAGAAAATACGACATCCGGGCCGTAGTGGATAAAGAACTCGACGATACCGGGGTAATCAACCTGGGTCGGGCCATGGGGACATATTTCCAAACCAGGGGTATGGATAGGATCACCTTAGGCCGCGATGGCCGGTTGAGCTCTGACAGGTATGCCGCCTTGTTCTCGGAAGGTTTGATCAGCACGGGGCTGTCTGTGGCCGACCTCGGACTGGTCACCACCCCGATGCTCTATTTTTCTGTTTATGCTCTGAAGCATCCGGGCGGCGTGATGATCACCGCCAGTCACAATCCCGCTCAGTACAATGGGTTTAAGATCTGTGTCGGGCCTCATGCCATGACGGAAGCTGAGATTCAAGCCATCCGGGCCCTGGCTCAACGGGGTGACTTTTACAAAGGAAAAGGGACCATCGAACAATTTGACGTGGCCCCCTTCTATCTGGAATACCTCCTGAAACATATTGATATTCCGCGGCCGGTGGCCATCGGGGTTGATACGGGGAACGGCTCAGTCGGTCCCATCGCCAAGGCCGTCTATGAGGGTCTGGGATTAAAGGCCATCCACATCTATGCCGATGTGGATGGCCGGTTCCCCAATCACCAGCCGGATCCCACCGTGCCGAAGAATATGGTGGATCTCGGGGCCCTGGTCAAGGAGCATGGCCTGGAGGTAGGTCTGGGTTTTGACGGGGACGGGGATCGCGTTGGGGTGGTGGACGAGGCCGGCCGCCTTATCTATGGGGACAGGTTACTCCTGATCTTTGCCCGAGAGATTCTGGCCCGCCGGCCTGGGGCTGCCATCGTGGGTGATGTCAAGTGTTCTGATAATCTTTTCCGCGAGATAGAACAACGCGGCGGCCGGGCTAGAATGTGGAAGACTGGACACGCCCTAATCAAGCATAAGATGGAAGAAGAAAGAGCCGCCCTGGGCGGGGAGATGAGCGGGCATATTATTTTTGCCGACAGATATTTTGGTTTTGATGATGGGATATATGCCGCACTTCGGCTGGTGGAGATCCTGGCCCGAGACAGTCGTCCCTTATCCGAATACCTGGCTGACGTGCCGGAAGGATATATTACCCCGGAGATACAGATTAGTTGCCCGGACAAACTCAAATCGGCCGTGGTCGCGGAGGTGCGGGATGCCCTGCGCCGGGATTATCAGATTAATGATATTGATGGGGTCAGGGTCGGCTTTGAACACGGGTGGGGTCTATTGCGGGCGTCCCAGACCATGCCCAAGGTGGTCATGCGCTTCGAGGCGGATACGGAGGAAGAACTCAATCGGATCAGATCGATATTCGAGTCCCAGGTCACCCAAGCCCTCCAGGCCAACATATAGCCCCTACCTCAATGTCATTGACTTAAGGTGCAAGGTCATCGGATTCTATTCTAATAAATGGTTAATTCCGATGAAGCCCTGAAAGGGCGCTCTAGGTTAGCCCAGGGCAACGCCCTGGGTAGGGGTGGCGACTATATAAAAACCATGTAATAGTCACATAAAACCGCCGGCA
>JADFXY010000200.1:0-8407 GCA_015233355.1 Deltaproteobacteria bacterium
CAGGACGTTGTCCAGGCCGAGACGTTCCCGAGCCGCGGCCAGGTCCTGCTTCTTGGCTCCATCGCCCACCATTAACACCCGAATATCATCATAACCCTTAAGCCGTTCAGCCATCTTCAGCACCGCGTCCAGGCCGTGGGAAATGCCGTGGGCCCCCAGATAGGAGATGACAAACTTTCCTTCCAGGCCCAACTCGGACCGTAATTCTTGATCGATGGGTCCGGGAGAAAACCGGTCCACATCTACGCCGTTAGTAATCACCGCCACCTTTGAGGCCGGAATGCCCCGGCTGATAATATCCTGGGCAAAAGATTCGGTAACCGTGACCACCCGGCGGGCCGCCCGGTACAGAAATAGCTCTTGTTGTTCCAGCATCCGGATAATATGGCGATTCCTGATCACTCCCAGGTCGACAAATATGGCCGGCCAGAGGTCTCTGACCTCGAAAATAAAGGGGCAGGATTTGATTTTGCTTAAGGCCAGGGCGGTATAGACGGAGAAAAAAGTCGGCGAACTAACTAAGATGACATCGGGCCGGCCACAAGGGATGGTACTCAGCAGCAGACTGGAGCACATAAAAGACAGGTGGCCCAGCGTTTTTTTTAATACGCCTTGATTTGGAGCGGCGAAGACGAAGTTCCGCAATACTGTTATCCCGTCCAGATATTCTTTTGTGAAGTATTTTCCCCGGTATTCCTCGGGAATGCGACCATGGGGGTGGTTGGGAAAACATGTTGCAACAGTCACTTGATGGCCCAGCTCAACCCAGGTGCGGCCCATCTCATAAAGCCGGGCCGAAGGAGCGCTGATTTCCGGATAAAAATAATGGCAAATAATCAAAATGTGCATTTTAATAGCAACTATCTATGATTGAAAAGTCTTTTAAAGAAGACGTGATCCACCCGGCGGTGGGCGGTTTTCCTTAGCCAAGATAATAATCCGGGGAGCCCTAAAACCCACTCCGCCCCCGGAACCGGATGTTAATGGGTTGATTCAATTTTTATTTTGAGGTAGGATTAGCCAACGGTCACGGCCGGGTCAACTATAACTAAACACAAAACCCAAACACGAAACCATCGACGGAAGTTTTTAGATGAGAAACGAAATTTTGCCATCCCAGGCTGCGGCGGACGATGAAATGAATTCTCCGGATGACAACCTGGCCCAGGGCCGCCGGGTCAATATGAGCCATGTATCCGTCGTCTTAGCCCGCCCCCGCTTTCCTGAGAATATTGGTTCCGCCGCCAGATGCGCCATGAACATGGGCATCTCTTCAATTATCGCCGTCAATCCGGAAGACCCGGACGAGGACCGGATGCTCAAAATGGCCACTCACAAAGCGGCCCATCTGATCCGGGACATGCCGGTTTACGACCGGCTGGAAGATGCCCTGGAACCCTTCGGTTACGTGGTTGGGACAACGGCTCGGATCGGGGGTGTCCGCTGGCCGCTGGATAGCCCTCGTGAGATCGCCGCCAGGCTGGTGGGGTTGTCGCAGACCAACCGGATCGCGCTGCTTTTCGGCTCTGAGGACAAAGGCTTGACCAATGACGAACTGCGGTTTTGTCATGCCCTGGTCAACATCCCGACGGCCGATTTCAGCTCCCTTAACCTGGCCCAGGCGGTGATGGTCCTGAGCTATGAATTATTCACCTTTCGGTCAATGGAACCATCGCCCACGGGCACGAGGTTGGCTTCCCGCAAAGAGCTGGAAGAAATGTATGACCATCTTTCCGAGGCCCTGATCCGTATCGGGTTCATTAATCCACAGAATCCCGCTTATTGGATGATGAATGTGCGCCGTTTCTTTTCGCGTGTTCAACTCTTGCCGCGGGAGGTAAAACTGGTTCGCGGAGTCTGCCGGCAGTTGAACTGGTATGCGGATCAGGCCCTGAAAAACAAACAGGCCGGCGGCGACTACCGCCAAGGTGGCGAATCAGACGGCTCCGACTAACCGCCAATTTTCGTTTAGAGGGAGTAATGAGCTTAATTTATTTGATTTCTTCCTTATCAAGGACCACCATTTTTTACCTGACAAATATACCATGATCGTCGAGTATTTATCAATTAATCTTTTGACATCTGCCAAACCAATTTGATAGTATCGCTTGATAGTTCAAAAAAAACCGAGGGCAACCCGTAATGCTTCATTCCAAGTTCAATCAATCTCAAAGGAGGACGGTTTGAAAACCGTTTTCGCAGGAAAAAGTGACGTCGGCCGAAGACGGACTAATAATGAAGACTTTCTGATCTTGGATGAATCTTCAGGCCTTTTTTTGGTGCTTGACGGCATGGGTGGACATTTGGCCGGGGAAGTGGCCAGCCGGATGGGAGGAGAAACGATCCAAGAAGCCTTTATTTCCTCTCTGACCTCCCAGGATATGGATTCGACCGTTTTGTTGACAAAAAATGGCAAAGAGATGAATAGGATAGCCAGCAAATTGGTCATGTCCATCAAAAAGGCTAACAATGTTATCTATCATACTCAGAAAAATGATCCGGGGAAACACGGCATGGGCACCACGGTCGTGGCTATAACCCCTGATCATGAAGGAAACTGCGTTATCGTAGCCAATGTGGGAGACAGCCGGATCTACTTGATCAGAGGCAATCATATCATTCAAGTTAGTGAAGAGCATTCTTTTGTTATGGAGCAAGTCAGGCATGGTCTGATTACCCTCGAAGAGGCCAAGGTGTCTCAGATGCGGCATATGTTGACCCGGGTCCTTGGTTCGGAGGAGAATGTGGAAGTCTTCTCGAGAGAGATCCTGGCGCAGAGTGGGGATGTTTATCTCTTGTGCTCCGACGGTTTGACCGATGTGGTCGAAAACGAGGAGATGGCCATGGTGGTTAATGCCGGGCAAGACGACCTGGAAACGGCCTGCCAAAGCCTGATAGATATGGCCAATGGCCGGGGTGGTCCCGATAACACCACGGTGGCTCTGATCAAGATCGAGGACGTCGCTGAAAGGCCCAAAGAGGGTATTTTCAAACGACTGGGCGACAGGCTGTTTACCGGAAAGCATTAACCGGTGGCCACCTGTGATGGTGACCCAGGACTACGGTCCCGTGGCAAAACTGTCCGGACTTGATCGCCGGAATCAGCGGGCAGTCCTTAGCGTGGCCGTACAGGATGCCGCATAGTTGGGATACGGCCTGAGTAGGATATCTCTAACGGAGGATGGTAATGTTTGATATCATATTGAAGTTAAACAACAATATTGTGCAGGAATATTCCTTCGATAAAGATTTGGTGACTATTGGCCGCAGGGATGACAACGACATCCAAATCGACAACCAGGCCGTCTCCAGCCATCACGCCAAGATCGTCAAAGAAGATGACGGTTTTTACGTATATGATCTTAACAGCCTTAACGGAACCTTCGTTAACAACCGCCGGGTATCTACCTTAAGGATGGTCAATAACGCCGAGATTACCATCGGCAAGCATGTGTTGGTGTATAAATCATTGGTGGATTATGGGGATGTGCCGGAGGAGATCGACGACGCTGTCTTGGCCGATTCTTTTCATGACACCATGATCCTGGACACCAAACAGCAGCGGGAACTGCTGGGCCGGCAAAAGCAGGCGGCGTTGGTTCCGTCGGTTGCCACCCTGACCGGGGAAAAGAGGATCAAGGGACTGCTCACGATTATCTCCGGGGACAACCGGCAAGAATTTCCTTTGATTAAAAAAATGACCGTCATCGGGAAATCCGGCCAGGCCGACATCAAGATCGGGGGCTTGTTTGTGGGCGGTACCGCGGCCGTTATCAGCAGCCGGGGCAAGGGTTACTTTATCTCCCACTCCGAAGGCATGTCCAAGCCTAAGGTAAACGGCAAGACCATTTCCGATATGGTCAAACTCTCCGACGGAGACCTGATCAAGATCGGCTCGGCCCAAATTCAATACAATGAGACTATCGAAAACTAACCGGCGAAAAGTATAGTTACGTCTGTTCGTCTAAACAACCTGATGAAATGATGACTCATGGACATACCTGACCTGGTCAGTACGGTTAAGGCGGCCGGTTGAGCCTCAAAAATACCTCCGGGGTACCTGGAGGAGGCCTTAGCCGGGATTATCCGGGATGATGACCCTCGCATCCTAACCGGACTCGAAGATAACGAAGACGCCGTCATTGTGACCTTTCCGGCCGGCATGGCCCTGGTCCAGACGGTGGATTTTTTTACGCCGATCGTCAATAATCCCTATTGGTTCGGACAAATCGCCGCGGCCAATGCTCTGTCCGATGTCTATGCCATGGGCGGTGAGCCGTGGTCCTGCATGAATCTTGTCTGCTTTCCCATCAAGAAAATGCCCCAAGAAGTCTTACGGGCCATCCTGGAAGGCGGCCGGGACAAGATTAAAGAGGCCGGAGCCGTCCTGGCCGGTGGACACAGTATCGAAGATGACGAGATTAAGTACGGCTTATCCGTTTCCGGGGTAGTGGAGCCGGGCCGCTTCGCCACCAACAAGGGCCTGCGTCCGGGAGACCATCTTCTCCTGACCAAACCCCTGGGCACCGGTGTCCTGGCCACCGCCCTAAAGGCCAAATGGCCGGGATGTCAAGACCTGGAGCAGACCCTCTACCATTGGGCCGGTCGTCTCAATAAAGTCGGGGGCCGGGTTATCCGCGAACTCGGTCTGATCGGCGCCACCGACATCACCGGGTTCGGACTGGGCGGGCATCTTTTAGAGATGATCCGGGCATCGAAGGTCAGGGCGGAGCTTCAGTTGGACCGCATCCCGATGCTTGACGCCGCGGTGAACCTGGCCGGGATGGGCTTGCTGCCGGCCGGTAGTTTCGCCAACAAGAAATTCTGCAGCTCCTTGGTCGAAGTGGTCTCGGGTTTGGACGAAGTCAAAGTCGACCTGGTCTTTGATGCCCAGACCTCCGGCGGCATCCTCCTCTCCGTCCCGGAGGACAAGCTGAGCCTGGCCCGCCTCATGCTCGAAGATGCCGGTGAAATGGCCGCCGATATCGGGCAAGTCTTTCCCATTGACGAGCACCGGGGACGACTGGTCATCAACTAACCCGCCTTTTCGTGTTTCCCCACCCCAGGTCATCCCGTCCGCTCTGTCCGCTGGCCGTTTCCGATCTAACCGTCAGATCATCTCTCAGGCAATAAGAATTTGTATTCTGAATGAAGAGGGGAAGAGATGCTTAGTCAATACAGCAAACAGTGGCGAGAATGCTTTCCGGAAATTAAAGATGAGGACTTACCGGCTATTTCTCTGCGGGGAGCCGCGGGCAAAGAATCTCTGACCCAAAAGCAATTAGCCAACCTAACCGGAATTCCGCAACGGCACATTTCCGAGATGGAAAACGGCCGGCGGGCCATTGGCAAAGAACGGGCCAAGATTCTTGGCAAGACTCTGAACATCGACTACCGGCTTTTTCTTTAATTGGCTAGACCGTCTCCTGGATCACGTTGTCTGTGGCATCGTATTCACCGATAAGATGACCGGCCGGGTCATCGTACCCGTGAGATCACCTCCCTTTTTGATGAAAGCCTCCTTGACCAGACCGGTCAACGTATTTTTAGCTATCTTATCAGAATTTGAGGCCAGATAGTTTAAGATTGTGATCAGGTATTCCGAACCACTTGATACTTCTTCAAGTTCTTTCAAGAGCTGGAAAATTCCGGGGAGCCGGGCGGGCAACTCGTCCCGGAAAATATACTTTAGCAGCAATAGGGCCCCCCTTGATTTTACAGCGCCTTTTATCTCCTCATCTTCAAACCGGGATAGATCAAAAAGCAGGAACCGGAATTCCGGAAGGAAAGGTCCCAGTTCCGAATTTGGATCAAATAAATGGCTGAACCTATCATCGGCCGTCCATGCTTCCAGCCATGGTAAACGACCAGGGGGATAATGGGCGGCAAGTATCTCCCGACACCTTGTTTGACCTGGTGTTCCCAAATTCGGACCATATAGCGGAGGAAGTGTAGGGCGATCAACGGTTCCGGATGACTCTTATGTTCAAATAATACATAAACATAAGCCTGACTATCGGCTTTGGTGTAGACCTGATAGATCAAGTCCGACAGACTTTCCCGAAGTTCCTGATCTACAAAGGTGTCTTTGCCAGGTTCCAAGGAATCCAGGTCCAAGAGTCCGACAACGGATTCCGGCAAGTGATTCAACAGGAAATCCCTGGCTTCCTCTTTCCCTGAAAACACGCTTTTGAAAAGCCGTCATGGCCGTATTTGATCTGGTTCAATCAGATTTGCCCCCCGTGTCTCGAGTCCCGCGCTACTGCAGTTCTGTTCCCGGGTCGGCCTACATATTTCGCCGGTACTGGCCGCCGACTTCATAGAGCGCCTGGGTGATCCGGCCTAAGGAGCAAGACTGGACGCATTCCATCAGTTCGGCGAAGACGTTGCCGCCGGCCAAGGCCACCTCCTGCAATCGTTTCAGGGCCAGGGGAGCCTCATTCTGATGGCTTTCCTGGAAGGCCTGGAGACGGGTGAGCTGGGATTGCTTCTCTTCTTCCGTGGCCCGGGACAGTTCTACAAAGCATTCGAGAAGCTCTTCATGGCGCGGATCGATGAAGGTATTCACCCCAACAATGGGTAACTCACCGGTATGCTTTTTGACCTCATAATGGATGGATTCTTCCTGAATTTTGCTTCGCTGATACCCTGTCTCCATGGCCCCCAGGACACCGCCCCGTTCTGAGATGCGGTTAAACTCCTCCAGTACGGCTTCCTCCACCAACCGGGTCAGTTCCTCCACAATAAAGCTGCCCTGGTAAACATTTTCATTTTTGGTCAGGCCCCATTCTTTGTTGATAATCTGCTGAATGGCCAGGGCCCGGCGGACCGATTCCTCCGACGGGGTGGTGATGGCCTCGTCAAAGGCGTTGGTGTGCAGAGAATTACAGTTGTCGTAAATAGCGCACAAGGCCTGGAGGGTCGTCCGGATATCATTGAACTGAATTTCCTGGGAGTGGAGTGACCGGCCGCTGGTCTGGATATGGTACTTCAGCTTTTGGGACCTTTCGTTGGCGCCGTATTTTTCTTTCATGGCCACGGCCCAGATGCGGCGGGCGACCCGGCCGATCACTGTATATTCCGGGTCCATCCCGTTGGAGAAGAAGAAGGATAGATTATGGGCGAAGTCATCTATGTGCATGCCTCGGGAGAGGTAGTACTCCACATAGGTAAAGCCGTTGGCCAGGGTAAAGGCCAGTTGGGAAATGGGATTGGCTCCGGCCTCGGCTATGTGGTAGCCGGAGATGGACACGGAATAGAAATTGCGGATATTGTGGTCAATAAAATATTGCTGAATGTCGCCCATCATCTTTAAGGCAAAGTCAATGGAGAAGATGCAGGTGTTTTGCCCCTGGTCCTCCTTAAGGATATCCGCCTGGACGGTCCCCCGGACATTTTGCATGACCGTGGCCTTGAGTTTGGCCTTTTCTTCGGCTGACGGCGGCCGGCCTTCTCTGGCGCTAAATTGCTCGAGCTGCTGGGCTATGGCCGCGTTAAAGAACATAGCCAGGATGATTGGAGCGGGGCCGTTAATGGTCATGGACACGGAGTTGTTGGGGGCGCACAGATCAAAGCCGGAATAAAGGGTCTTCATGTCTTCCAGGGTGCAGATGGACACCCCCGAGTTGCCCACCTTGCCATAGATGTCTGGCCGCAGAGCCGGGTCCCAACCGTACAGCGTGACCGAGTCAAAGGCAGTGGAAAGCCTCTTGGCCTCACTGTGGCGAGACAGGTATTTGAATCGGCGGTTGGTGCGGGCCGGGTCACCTTCGCCGGCAAACATCCGGGTTGGGTCTTCATCGGTCCGTTTGAAAGGGAAGACTCCAGCCGTATAGGGAAAGCTGCCTGGGACGTTTTCTGAGCGGAGCCAGGTCAGTACTTGTCCAGGATCTTCATAACCGGGCAAGACCACTTTGGGGATATCCATTCCGGCCAGACTCTTGACCGTCAAGGGTGTCCGGATTTCTTTATCCCTGACCTTGACCACGTGTTCTTTGCCCGAGTAGGTGGCCACCAGTTTCGGCCAGCCTTCCAACGCTTGGCGGCTCTCCAAAGACATCCTGTTCCGGGCGTCATCCTGACTGACGGTCAGGGTCTGAATAGCCGTTTCCAGGCCGGGTGTCGGTTCTTCTTTATGCTGCCGCCGCAGGACCTCGATGGCTTTGGAAAAATGCCATTCTTCCCGGGCCGCGGCGGCATCATGGGTTGTCTTGACGTGATAATTCCGGACCGTATTAGATATTTCCGACAAATACCGGACCCACTCGGGAGGGATGATCACTGTTTTGGATGAGGAGAATTTAATATCTTTACGGGGCAGGGACGACGGGAAGGAGAGCCCGGTCTTGTCGTGGAGTTTGTCCAAGACGGCGTGGTAAAGTGCAGTGACACCGTCATCATTGAACCT
>JADFXY010000201.1:0-8403 GCA_015233355.1 Deltaproteobacteria bacterium
CACATAAAATCGCCAGCAATTCCGTACTCAGCCGTAGCCGGATATCCCATTCAAAGGAAATGACTTTGGGGGCCGTCCGACCTCCTGACCATTCTGCTGACACGTAACCTGCCGTATTTCCCAGGGCATTGCCCTGGGCTAACATAGAGCGCCCCGTTGGGGCTTATTCGGAATGGTCTATTTTAAAAAAGTTGGCACGATTGTTCGTCGGCTTAAGTCAATGACATTGAGATGAAAGATACAGTGGTGCTGCTTTTCTGTCGGTCTAATATCGGAGAAATAATAGAAAAACTTCTTACCTTGTTTCTCAAGACTACTGAACCGATAAGGCCTGGCAGAAAAAATCCAAGAAAAATGGCCATAAAAAGAAAGACGCACCACTTCGCATATAAACCAATTCGTTAAGTCAATGACATTGAATCGCACCTTTCCGAGCAAGAACCTTTGTCAGAATTCTGACATGAGTCTTGGCCCGGACAAGGGGGTGTGTCTGATACGCCCCCTTTGGACGATTGGAGACGACTTGATTCTGACTCAAGTCACCGCGGCCACCGGGTATCTTCCGACGAATTTCGTGGTATTGAACTAATTCAGCAGGTTATCCAAAAGTACACAAAACATACCTTTGAACAAAGCCAACAGGTTGCCGAGATGGGGTCGATACCATCGAGGGCATAGATTAGCTCACAATTGAGCCGATGTCAACCAAGGGTGTCAGCCAGACTTACCCCCTTTTCTTATTTAGATGGGCCATCAGGCGGGTAGATGAGGTCACGTCCACGACCACTATCCCTACCAGGAAGAAGATTGTGAAATAGGGCCGCGGGCCTGTTTATTTTGGGTGACTAACAAACTTGAATAGGGTAATAAAGAGAGATCGCGCTTAAAATTGACCCCCGGTTGGATGAAATTTGGGATTACCCCAGGAGGACAGTGATGAAAATACATCGGATAAACGGTCTGGTGATGTTTGCCGGTCTGGTGATGGGAGCGGCTCTAACGCTATCAACTGTGGTCTGGTCGGCTACACCGGAGATTGAGAACGCCAAAGCATTTAAGCAACCCGCAACGCCCGTTCCTCCGAGCGGTAACATGGTCCTCATTCCGGCCGGAGAGTTCAGCATGGGTGATCCGTCCGGCGAAGGACATGATGATGAACTTCCGGTGCATAAGGTTTTCATTAGCGCCTTTTATCTGGAGAAGTATCAGGTCACCGGGAAGCAGTGGAAAGATGTAAACGATTGGGCTACGACGCACGGGTATGGATTCGACAATACCGGGGCGGCCACGGCGGAGAACCAGCCGGTTCAAACAATCAGTTGGTATGATGCGGTTAAATGGCTCAATGCCAGGTCGGAAAAGGAAGGGCGGACGCCCGCTTACTATACCGATACAGCCCAGACGGCAGTTTACCGAACAGGGCAAACGGACTTGACCAAAGATATGGTCAAGTGGACGTCCAACGGGTATCGGCTACCCACGGAGGCGGAGAGGGAGAAAGCGGCCCGAGGCGGCCTGGATGGTCACCACTATCCCTGGCCCAGTCAGGGCGGTAAATACACTAACCATATCGACTGCAGTAAGGCAAACTATGTTGGCTGTAAAGATGAGACGACTCCGGTGGGGACTTACAAAGCCAATGGGTATGGTCTTTACGATATGGCCGGGAATGTCTGGGAGTGGGTCTGGGACAGGTATATCGGGAACTGGTATGGGAATGCCGCTGCGACTGGTAGAGATACCCGTGGTCCTAATTCCGGCTCGAGCCGGGCTGGTCGGGGCGGTTGTTGGGCCAGCTCGGCCGACTACCCGCGGTGCTCCAGCCGCGGCTACCGCGTACCGTCCTTCATGATCCGCGGCTTGGGCTTCCGAGCGGCGTTAGGTCAGCTTTAGAGGCGGGAGAGCAGCGGAGTTCGGGTAAAAATAGAGTCACCAAATTATGCCGATGATGCGTCCGGCGGAGATATCACCGCGGCCAGATAAAGAGAAAAGATGTTCATCCGGCGCCCGGCAACGCCCCGGCGGGTTGACAGCTTGTTTCTTCTTTTATCCGGCAGGCCCGGCCCGGAAATAATAATTGACACCCCCACCCCACTGTGATAATTCTGAAATCCTCTTAGAACCAAAATGAAATACGGCCAGCCACCGTCAGATGGCCTTTTCTATTTCCAGAAAAATTGACCGGCGTTTTGATGAGTGTGCCCATGCGGTGACGTTTGGGCGGGTGTTTTTGTTGAGCACCTTTAGAGACACTCGTTGAACCGCCGGCTCGTTTTATGGAGGAGAAAAATTATGGCGAGCATTTCCATCAGCGACATCACCCACGAGAAATTCAGGCAATTGGCGATACAGCCAAAGCCCTTCGGGAAAGATCTCCTATATTCCTGGTGGCGCCGTGCCTGCCAAAATTTGGGCATCGAAGGGGTGGACCTATATGGGGGTACACGACATACCTCCGCGCAGGCACTCAGGAGGCAATACAGCCCTGAGGAAATCAAACGCGCGACTATGCACAGCACCAACAGAGCGTTCGAACGATATTATCGAGTCGAGGGAGACGAATTGAGGGAGATCTACAGAATCGCCAAAGGAGCAGCTCCGGATCCGGAGCCGACCGCAAGCAACGTAATCCAGATAAGACAACGAGCGAGGAGTTAAGGTGAATATTTGGACCTGGTTGAGAGTTGCCAAACTACACCGAAAGGTTCCAGAGGTCAGCCGGACCGCTCACGACGTACTGCTCACCCTCGGCATGCGGCTAGGCGAAAATGACAACTGCTGGCCAACACAAGCCCAATTAGGCAAGGAGACCGGTTTGCCGAGAAGCACCCTGCTGCGTTGCCTGAAGGAACTCAAAGACACAGGATTTATCGCAACAGCCAAAGTACCAGGTAAAAACCAGTCCAAGTATTATCCGAGACCATTTTCGGAACAAGAAGGTCTGAATGGTCGAATCGTGACACACACGTCGGTGGTTGAAATCCCGCAAGTGGGACCTATAATTGTCCCAGCGGCAGGACAGTGTACTGTCCCAAATATGGGACATACAACCGTCTCAGAAGTAAGACCAGGCCCAACAAATCGGTATCCTAAGGACCTGATATTAACGCCAGAATCGCTGGCACCAAAATTGCAAAGCAAAAGCATAAAGAACAGCTTTAAAGAAAAGCAACAACAGCAAAAGGAAAACAGCGAATTAAAGTGGATTGAAGAAAAACTATTGCAATACAAGGTACATCCAAGGAGGGTAGAAGAAGAATTGCAACAAAGATCGGTCGAAACACTCAAGCAAGCAATCAAGGAATTTGAAACCAAAAAGGAACTGAACAAGCAAGAAAGCAAGCAAACAGGCAAGCGCAAGCATATCGTGAATCCCGCCGGCCTGCTGCTCACGATGATCCTGGACATAGCTAATGCAGAAACCCGATAGCCTCCCGCAATTCCACAGGACTTGGGCCTGCCAAGATGTTGGCTGGAGTCACAGAGTAGCTGAAGCTGTCGAAGTCGGTCGCCGAAATCATGATAAGCCCCAATTCGACCAGCGTGGCCAGTATCCGCTCCACACGCCGCCTCCGCAGATTGCGACTTATCGCAAGATCTCTGAGCGACGCAAACGGCGCACCAGCCAGCTCGGAGCTAGCCAAGACGTAGAGTATAAGCTGCTCTTCCGGTTCCAGGTTGCTAGTGTATCTCATCAGCTCCCTGAGTTCCTCAATCGGCGTACCCGACAACCCGTTTCGGTGCTGCTCCATACCCTACCTCCTTGGTATGCCAAAAACAGTTGGTGCCGAAGGCGGGATTTGAACCCGCACGGGTTTGGCCCGCCACCCCCTCAAGATGGTGTGTCTACCATTTCCACCACTTCGGCACTTTGTTGGCATTGAATTTTGAATCAAACAGGGTCTGGTTGCTGAGGTGTGCAACGGTCCCTGATTTCAAGCTGTAGGGTTATCTGTCCGTTATTGCTTCTTTGCGTCGCCGGGCCCGGATGGTGCAGCGACCGGATTTTTAGCCGGAACCATTGGAGAAGCCGGATTTGGAACCGCCCCTTTGGGCTCGGCTTTTTTCGCCGCCGTTTCCGCCGCTCCCGACTTCATAGGCGAAGTGGAGGCAGCTCCCGGAGCCTCAGGCACCTGGGCGCTATCAACCTTAACCGGCAAGCCTGGCTCCGCTTTGCCCTTAGCGTCTTCTTTGGTGGGCGCAGGTCCTTTGGCATCCTGGTATTTGCTCATGACAGAGGTAGCCGAGTGCTTGGTGGCTATCAGAGCCAGGCTCATGGAAGTGATCATGAAGATGATCGCCACCCAGGCGGTGACCTTTCCCAGGAAGGGAGTGGCGCCGCTGCTGCCAAACACTGTCTGGCTGGAGCCGCCGAAAGCCGCCCCTATTTCGGTACCCTTACCGCTTTGCAAGAGGACGGTAAAAATGATGCCCAGGCACACAATAACGTGAATTATAGATAAAAATACAGTCATCTAGTTTTGTGGTAACCTCGTATCCCGAATTTTG
Source organism: Deltaproteobacteria bacterium (assembly GCA_015233355.1). GTDB lineage: Bacteria > Desulfobacterota > JADFXK01 > JADFXK01 > JADFXK01 > JADFXK01. The sequence goes on from JADFXY010000201.1 coordinate 4,510, forward strand.
TGACCCCATGATTGGGGGTGTATGATGCCCGCCGGCATTGCTTCTGACGGAGATATAAAGCCCGGTTTCAAAAGGACAGGTTTGTTGAAGCTGTTCAGCGATCAAAGTGGATGATACCGAGGAATGAATCCGCTTTGAGGCTGGCTCCACCAACCAATGCCCCGTCTACGTCCGGGCAGGCCAGCAAGTCGGCCGCGTTGTCTGGCTTAACCGAGCCACCATATAATATTCTTGTGTCGGATGCAAGCCTTTTTTCAAAAATTTTGCCTAAAAGATCTCGCAGGAAATAGTGTACTTCTTGGGCCTGGTCATTGGTCGCTGTCTTGCCTGTCCCAATGGCCCAGACCGGCTCATAGGCGATGATGATTTTGGCTGCCTCCGCGGTGGAAAACTCCTTGAGCCCGCCCTCTAATTGCCTGGCCAGCACCTCGAAGGTCCGGCCGGCTTCACGTTCTTCCAACGTCTCACCCAGGCAGAAGATCGGGATTAATCCGGCCGCCAGAGCCGCCCTGGTCTTCAAGTTGACCAGCCCATCGGTCTCACCAAAGTACTGCCGCCGCTCAGAATGGCCGATGATCACATGGGTGGCCCCAGTATCGCGGATCATCTGCCCGGACACCTCGCCGGTATAGGCGCCGGACGGCTCTTGGTGGAGGTTTTGGCCGGCCAGGAGAATATTCGATCCCTGGACTGCCCCGGCTGCGGCGGAAAGAGCCGTAAAGGGCGGCGCCACCAGGACGTCGGCGGCTTCGTTACCCTGCAATCCGGCTTTGATCCCGGTGATCAGGTCCAGGGTTTCTTTGATGGTCTTGTGCATCTTCCAGTTTCCGGCGATCAGAGGCTTTCTTCCGCTCATGTTTATTTCTCCTCCCCACATTTCTTTAATACGGCTACGCCGGGCAGTTCCCGCCCTTCCAGGAGCTCTAAGAATGCCCCACCGCCGGTGGAAATAAAGGATATCTTAGACGCTTCCCCGGCTTTATGGACGGCCATGTCCGTATCACCGCCGCCGACAATACTTAGGGCATGGGCATTGGCCACCTGGGAGACCATGGCCATGGTCCCGCGACTGAAGGCATCTGTCTCAAAAGCGCCCATGGGTCCATTCCAGACGATGGTTTTGGCGTCATACAAAGCCTCGCCAAAGACAGCCGTGCTGGCCGGGCCGATGTCTAAAATCATCCACCCGGCCGGGACCTCCTGGACCGTGGTAATTTTAATAACAGCCTGGGCGTCTAATTTTTCAGCGATCACGCAATCGACCGGAAGATAGAATTTGACTCCTTTGGCCGCGGCCTTGGCCATGATATTCTTGGCGGTTTCGACCAGATCGTCCTCAACCAAGGAAGTCCCGACGGAAATATTGTTGGCTTTTAAAAAGGTATTGGCCATGGCTCCGCCAACAATCATTTTATCTGCCTTTTCCAAGATGTTTTCTATGGCGTTAAGCTTGCCGGACACCTTCGCTCCGCCGACAATGGCCACCAACGGCCGGGCCGGGGCTTCCATGGCCTTGTGGAAGTAGGTTAGTTCTTCTTTGAGCAGGAACCCGGCCGCACATTCCTTCACAAAGTCGGTAATGGCGCAGACAGAGGCATTGGCCCGGTGAGATACGGCAAAGGCATCGTTAATGTAAACATCACATAACCTGGCCAGTTTTTGAGCAAACTCCGAGGAGTTCGGTTCTTCTTCAGGATGAAAACGGAGGTTCTCCAATAAGATAACTCCGCCCGGGGCCATCGCTGCGACCATGGATTCCACCTCCGCCCCGATGCAATCCGGGGCCAAGGGGATATTCCTTTGAAGCAGTTCCGACAGCCGCTTGGCCACTGGAGCCAGACTATATTTATCATCCCGTTTTCCCTTAGGCCGACCCAAGTGAGAAGCGAGAATGACCTTGGCTCCCTTGTCCATGGCATAGCGAATAGTCGGCAGAACGGACCGGATCCTGGTGTCGTCGGTGATGTTTCGTTTGTCATCTAAGGGGACGTTAAAGTCGGTTCGGATGAACGCCCTTTTTCCGGCAAAGTCCAGTTCGTCTATGTAACGCATTAGCTCAGCCTCTTTCCAACGTATTCAATCAGATCAGTCATCCGGCTGGAGTAGCCGAATTCATTGTCGTACCAGGCCAGCACCTTGACCATCCGATTTTCCATAACGGAGGTCAACGGGGCATCAAAGACGCAGGAGTAGGTGGTGGTGTTGAAGTCGGATGAAACCAGCGGGGCAGTATTATAATGAATTATGCCCTTTAAAGGCCCTTCAGCCGCGGTGCGCACTGCGTTGTTGACATCTTCAATGGTCACGTCTTTGGTCACGTCGACGACCAGATCGACTAAGGACACATTGGGAGTGGGCACACGGATGGACAAGCCGTCCAATTTGCCTTTCAACTCCGGGAGGACCAGGCCTACGGCCGTGGCCGCTCCGGTGGTCGTGGGGATCATGGCCATGGCGGCGGATCGGGCCCGGCGCCAGTCGCTGTGGAGATTGTCCAACAGACGCTGGTCCATGGTGTAGGAATGGATAGTCGTCATCAGGCCCCGGATAATGCCGAAATTTTTATGAAGGACACTGGCCATGGGAGCCAGACAATTGGTGGTGCAGGAGGCATTGGAGATGACATGGTGTGCCTTGGGGTCATAGGTCCCCTCATTGACGCCGAGGACAAACGTACCGTCAACCTTCTTGGCCGGGGCGCTGATGATTACTTTTTTGGCGCCGGCGGTCAGGTGCTTGGCCGCTGCATCCCGGTCTTTGCATCGGCCGGTGGATTCCACCACCACGTCGACGCCAAGGTCTTTCCAAGGGAGAGTTGTGATGTCACCGGCGACTTTGAGGACTTTGATTTTTTTGTTGCCGACGCGAACGATATCACCTTCGACCGTCACATCCTCTTTGAGGGTCCCATGGACCGTATCGTACTTGAGTAGATGAGCCAACTGGGCCGGTTCACCCAAATCATTGGCGGCTAAGACGTCAATATCGGCGCCCTTATTTAAGATAGCCCGCATGACATTCCGTCCGATCCGTCCAAATCCGTTGATGCCTACTTTAATTCCCATAGTTGACTCTCCTTATCAGAAAGGTAAGTTATTTTGATTGAATGATGCTCCCGGCGATAAATTACCGGACATCCGGGGGATCTAACCCCGACTACCGCCCTTGACATAACCATCTTGCCCATAAGGTTTTATGTATCGCCTTTAGCAAAAAAACTAAGGCAGTATAAGCAAAATGTGATTTTCTGTCAACAGTGGTTTTTCAACAGGCTTCTTCCGCCTGCTTCGGTTTTGGCTATTAAGCAGGAAAATGGGACTGCAAAATGACGATTCATCTCGGCATCGATATTGATATGCTGAATCTTATCACAAAGCAATTCATAAAACATGAAATCCCCGGGGCCGGGTCGATGTCGTGGGGCGTGCTCGCTGCGCGTCTCGGCAGGTCCTCAAATTGGGGTGGCGTTAAGTCCGCCTGATCAGGTTTACGGTCTGATGAATCCATGGCTAATTTAGATCAGCGCCAAACTTAGTCCATCATTATAAAAAAAATCGTTTTATTCGTCAATCTTTAAATCGCCGGGGGGGGCATAAAATGAACAACTATGCCAAATTTGGACTAATGGCTTGACACCCCGATCTTTGAACAAGAAAAACATAATCAGGCCCGGACAATCTTTATCTTGACGGTTTCCGGCCGGGCGTGGCATCATTGACGCCTAATCCGAATGATCGTCTTGAGATCATTAAATCAAGTAAGCCACCTCCGCTCAGCCGGAACTGCGGATGGAAAAGGATAACAACTTATGAAAACCATTGGGATAGTTATTCCCTGGTTTGGACGCGGTCTCAAAGGCGGAGCCGAACAATTGGCCTGGCAAACGGCTTCTCG